>JAWSUQ010000499.1:0-504 GCA_033549265.1 Bacillota bacterium | reverse complement strand
GCAATAATATTTTTTCTTTTTTCTTCCGGCCATTCTTTGCTCATGTCTGTTTCAATAGCATGAGGAGCAACAACATTTACATTGATATTATAGGTGGCCAACTCTCTGGCCAGGGATTTTCCCAGACAGGCCATACCAGCCTTAGAGGCTCCATAGCAGGGAGCAGAGGCCAGATCTCCTATCTTTCCTGCAATAGAGGAAATATTTACTATTTTCCCATACCTTTGCTTTTTCATGATTCCCACAACAGCCTTCATGCAGTTGAAAGTTCCTTTGAGATTGACATCGATTACTTTATCCCAGTCTTCTTCACTAAGTTCCTCTATGGTACCACGCCTGATAATGGCTGCATTGTTTACTAAAATATCAATTCTTCCGAATTCCCTGATTACCGAATCCATCATTTGCTTAACTTCTCTGCTGTCAGATACATCAACTCTAAAAGCAAGGGCTTTCTGTCCTGTATTAATAATTTCTTTCACTACCTCTTCCGCTGATGGTAAA
>JAWSUQ010000498.1:0-507 GCA_033549265.1 Bacillota bacterium | reverse complement strand
CACGGCAAGAGTACCAAGAGCACGGGTCTGTAGCTCAGTTGGTTAGAGCGCACCCCTGATAAGGGTGAGGTCGGTGGTTCAAATCCACCCAGACCCACCAATGTCAGGTACGAGGGGCGAGGTAAAAGGGACGAAGGGCAGTTCGTATCTCGTACCTGGTATCTCGTACCTTATCTAGGGGGCCATAGCTCAGCTGGGAGAGCGCCTGCCTTGCACGCAGGAGGTCGGCGGTTCGATCCCGCCTGGCTCCACCATCTTCTGCGGGCGGTTAGAGATAAGGGCATCGAACGGTGCCCTTATCTCTGATTGGGAAATCTCAGTCGGAAGCTCTTTAACAATTTGGGAAGTTGCTGCATAGCATCAGCGAAAGGGTTCGGCATTCGCGCCGAAACCAGCTATAGGTGTTTACTCGTCATAGAGTCCCAGACTGTTTGGGGTTATATGGTCAAGCGAGTAAGCGCATACGGTGGATGCCTTGGCAGTAGGAGGCGATGAAGGACGTTGTAG
>JAWSUQ010000497.1:0-510 GCA_033549265.1 Bacillota bacterium | reverse complement strand
GAGATAATCAGCTTATTCCTCTTGGCAAGTTCTATGGCTTTAGCTGCTGTTTCACGACAGGAGGTGCGAGTTCTCCATAAGATATGTATCGAATCTATTTTTATTACCCGCGAGAACCTTTTTTATTCTCTTTCCTCTCTTAACAACGGGAGTTATATGTGGAATATTGAGTTCATTTAAAAATTCAAATACATCGATAGAATAAAATTCCCTATCCAGGCAAAGAATTCTGATTCCAAAATTCAGACTTTTTATCAAATCAATGAAATAAGAGAGATAATACACTTTTGACGTGCCTTTCTCAACTGGAAGAACGGAGATGGTAAACCGTTCATTTTTGTTGATAATATAAAGAGAAACATATGAATAAAACGAGTTTGTAGATTTCTTTGCCTGTCCTCTAATCACATATTTTTCATTTGATGTATTGATCTCTCCATAGTATAGGTCATGGCGTCAACCACCCAGCAAAATTGTCACAGGAATAGTTAGCTGATTCCTAGGTCCTAG
>JAWSUQ010000496.1:0-530 GCA_033549265.1 Bacillota bacterium | reverse complement strand
GTTCGTGCAGTGTCGGACTTCGTTTTGATTAGCAAACTCGTCCACCCCTGTTCAGCCTTGTATGCGGTTCTTGTTCATCGGGCCAGGATTTTGCCTTAGGCTTCCTTCAGATTCCGCCTCGCGACGGACACCCTTGCCATCGGCTAGTGGTTCCCACTGCCAAGCCCACAGCGGACTTTCACCGCCTAGTCAACACCCATGCCGGGCGCACCAAAATGATAGTGACCCTCACAGGGAGGGCCACCATCATCATTGATACGTACTTTTTAATTTTTATGATCTTACGTTCTACTTCTTATCTGCCATGGGTACTGCAACAGCTTTGACTTTACCAAACTGCGGGCGTGAAGTTAATTTCTCAATCATTGGGACAAATGCATTCATGATCAGAATTGAGAAAGCAACACCTTCGGTAATCATGAAACCAACCCTGAAGAGAACCACGAGTGCTCCAATTGCAATACCATAGATTAATTTACCTTTATCAGTAAAGGGGCTTGTTACCCAGTCGGTAGCCATGAAGAAAGCGC
>JAWSUQ010000495.1:0-538 GCA_033549265.1 Bacillota bacterium | reverse complement strand
CTATTGCAAATCTAGAAAATATTCCTGCAGGTGCTAGGTTCCATGACAATGAAATAGTACGTTCAGTAACGGCTGATATTCAGGCTGGCCTAATTTCCTGTAGTACTATTATTGCTCAGAGTATCAGAGAGGATATAGCAACTATGTTTATTCAGTTTCACGGTACTAAAGTGCAATATGGTGCTAGATTATTGAGAATGAGAAAAGAAAAGGGATGGCTAATCCCGCCACCTTTACATCAGAAAATGCAAGAGCCTGCATTAGTTTAAATTTAAGGAGTGATGTTAATGGCAGCAAATTATGGTGCACACGAGGTTATGGAGGTTCATGAAGTATTAAATACAGCAATTGATGGAATCAATAACTTTCAGCTATATGAGCCTCATGTAAAAGATCCAGAGCTAAAAAGGGTCCTTCATAAGCAATTAGAATTTATGAATCAAGAATACAATAGTATGGTTCAAGCTATAGGACAACAGGGAATGGGAGAGGCAGTTCCTTACCGTACTCCGATGAACTTCAGCCCGTCTTATGGGCT
>JAWSUQ010000494.1:0-635 GCA_033549265.1 Bacillota bacterium | reverse complement strand
GGCGTAATGGAATTATTAATTTTAACGATGTACCTTATTGGACCTCTTGTCTTATTAATAGCTGGTTATTTTGTTGTAAAATTTGCTGTTAAAAATGCACTAAAGGAATTAAAACAAGATAAATTCATTGATTAAATGCTAGTTTTAGGTAAAACAACTGGCATTGTTTATTTTATTTCGACAATATGTGGCAAAATTCAACACAGAATTTATGCTAGCTATGATAATATGAAACTAATGTATTTTCCATAAAACGTATAAATATAAAAGATATTGTAAATTGTACCACTTGGTAAAGAAATTCATTGACATTCACATCATAAAGACGCTTCGAATCGGACATTTCATAACTTCTGCATTATTTTGACATTAGCTGGCCTTAAAAACATCTTACTGTAAATTTTAAATAAAATTCTTTTCACAAAAAAATTAACGATGGCTGCTATCCAAAGTATGGTAGCCCAAGCAGGCTATACGATCGACTAACAAAATGTTCCCGCAAGGGGCGGTGTGGCGAGAACTTAGGGGAAGGCCGCCCACACTCCCTGAGCCTAACCCAGTCGGCAGCCGCATTAGGCCACCCAGAGGGTCCCGGCCATGAGCGGCTACCTGTAAGGCTCAGGGGCGTCGGGAAC
>JAWSUQ010000493.1:0-818 GCA_033549265.1 Bacillota bacterium | reverse complement strand
GTTTGTGATGTGGAGCACCCTTTAATTTCAAGGATTGCCCAAGTTTCAACGGTAATAAATAAGAGGTTTGATTGAGACTGTTTCAATTCGTGTTGATAAATAAAATATAACGAATAGCCCACCCATGCCGAAATTCTCTATAAATTAATTCATACTTTTATTTTGCATGTTCTCTAAACATCCATGTATTATGGAATCCTCTTCTTTTATTGCGGTTAGTTCCCCTAAAAATAACAATATGTATCCCTAATTTTTTACATAAACTACAGCTGCATGATTTCCATGGCATATCCTGAAGTGTACGTTTATATTTCTCCACAAGGTTTATTCCATCATTAGAATCACGAAGAAGAAGATCATCATATTTTATAATAATATCTAATACAGTATCCAAATCAATTTTTCCATTATCATATTTAATCAATGCTTTTAGAGCTTTGTTTTCCATATTTTTTAGATCATCTGCTGAAAAACCATTCAAATCTGCTTCTTTGAGCAATCTTGGATTTGTTGCTTGTGGCACCCTTATGGCAGCATACCATTCTCCATTCGACGCCAAATAGTTCTGCCCTGACCTTAGCCATGCTTTACGTAAAAATGATGCGCTATCAAAGCTTGTGGCGCCGTATTTTTCAAATTCATTCAAATATGATGGTCTTAAAACCCCAAATAAATGTACGTGAACACCTTTTAAATATGGATTGATTTCTTTTAAAATATCTAGAATGAACTCAGATTTATATTGAACAAGACCACCTAATGCAATGTATTCATAACCCATTTCAACTAAGGAAATTACCGATTTTGTATAAGTCTTT
>JAWSUQ010000492.1:0-1060 GCA_033549265.1 Bacillota bacterium | reverse complement strand
ATTGATGGCCCTTACCGGTGCAAGCCGCAAGGTGCTAGAAACAGGGCGTCGCTATATTATAGCCTTAGCCATAATTTTTTCTCAAAAGTTAATCCATTTACAAGCTTTTGTACAGCTACCTGAGGCTGATTATGAAAGAGGAGGAAACAAACATGCCTGATCCAATCAGTGCTTTAGTAATGAAGGTAAAATCAGCTGAAAAAACTATGGTGGTGGTCACTGAAGCCGGTGACTTTTGGGAGGTTCCCTTGTCGCAGCCAGAGCCTGCTATTGGCGCTCAGGTGGAGGTTTTTCCTCCAGTAAACGCTGCTACAGCTCCCAAGGAGCCTAAAGTAAACGTAGCTAGACCCCCTCTCATAGAGCTGCAACGGTGGTTATTGCCGCTAGCGGCCTGCTTCCTGCTGCTGTTAATCGGGGGAATAAACTACCTTTTCTTTGGATTCGAAAAACAAAACCCCATAGCCCTAGACCCTCCTGTACAGGTAGCAGTGGTTGAGCCTGCCTATACCATTACCATTGATATTAATCCAAGCTTAGAGCTTTGGCTAGATAATGACCTAAATTACTTGGGTCATGAGGCTCTTAATGAAGATGGCGTCTTATTAATGGATATGGTTAAGCCCGGAAAAGGCACTCCCTTAATTTTAGTGGCTCAACAGCTGGTGCAAGCAGCCAAGGAAAGCCAATATTTATCTGAAACAGAGGAAAATCTGGTGATGACCACTTTAGTAAAATCAACTATTGATACTGAAGCGGACCTGCAGGCTATTAATAGAGCATTAGTGCAAATAGAATCTACTCTCCTTTTGACATTAGAGGCGGAAAATGTTTCAGCTGATGTAGCCATACGAACTACCTCTAAGGAAGAGGTGGCTAAAGCCAAAAGCAACAACCTCTCCATCAATAAGAGCTTTGTGCTGGAAGAGCTGGAGAGCAGAGGCATTACAGTCGACACTGAAGAGCTGCGGGGTGAAAAAATTGGTAAGCTGCTACAGGAAACCGGTATTCCTCCAGGGCAAATTATTAAAGAAATGAAGCATACAAAAAATACTAAAGCTGA
>JAWSUQ010000491.1:0-1150 GCA_033549265.1 Bacillota bacterium | reverse complement strand
GCCTATAATCGGTCCAGGACTAGTTTTTATACCATGGGCTTTAATTCTTTTATTGCTGGGAAACACTGGTTTTGCTTTGGCATTGCTGTTTCTATATGGTATGATAATACTGGTTCGAAGTTTGCTTGAGCCAAAAGTAGTGGCGGATAATATCGGCCTTCATCCACTAACAACCTTGATTAGCATCTATGTAGGTCTGAAGGCGCTAGGGGTTTTAGGAATTATTCTAGGACCCATCATAGTAATAATAATAAAAGCTTTTAGATACACTGAATTATAGGAGAGAGACAATGAAGCGAATTGCTATCTTAGGGTCAACTGGTTCTATTGGTACCCAAACATTAGATGTCATTAACTGGCATCCAGATTTATTTAAGGTTGAACTTATAAGTGCAAATAAAAATATAACTCTTTTAAGTGAACAGATTGATAGCTATAAGCCTCAGTATGCAGTAGTAATAGATCAAGCTGAAGGTGAAAAGCTGGTAAAACAGTATAGTGGTCATTATACTAAGATATTAGTAGGAATGGATGGCTTAATGGAAGCTATAGACAGGTGTGACTTTCACACAATAGTTACTGCGTTTTCAGGAGCGGTAGGATTGAAACCAACTATAGCTGCAATTAATAAAGGAGCAGATATTGCATTAGCCAATAAAGAAACTCTGGTAGCAGCAGGAAAACTGGTAATGGGCTTAGCCCGAGCAAAAGGAGTAAAAATAATCCCAGTGGATAGCGAGCACTCTGCCATATTTCAATGTCTACAGGGAGAGGAAATGTCTGAAGTAGAGAAACTGATTCTCACCGCTTCAGGAGGGCCTTTCAGAGGCTATAAAAAAAATGAGTTAAGGAATATTACACCAAACCAGGCCTTAAAGCATCCTAAGTGGAATATGGGGGCAAAAATAAGTATAGATTCAGCTACATTAATGAACAAAGGATTAGAAGTAATTGAAGCCTGCTGGCTTTTTGGATTAGACGCAGATAAAGTTGAGGTTGTAGTGCATCCTCAGAGTATAGTACATTCCTTAGTAGAGTATAAGGACGGATCCATCTTAGCTCACTTAGGAGTTACTGATATGAGAATTCCAATACAATATGCATTATCCTATCCCCGAAGACTAGAGACTAAGCTAGCTAACTTGAATTT
>JAWSUQ010000490.1:0-1255 GCA_033549265.1 Bacillota bacterium | reverse complement strand
GTTTTTCCATTAAACTATTATTTGTACTTAATTGGATTAGGCATTTTTATTGGGCTCCTGGGAGTAGCTTTTAACGCTACACTTATTAAAACAATCGACGGCTATAAAAAAGTACCTGTTGCTACAGTCTTTAGACCTTTAATACCAATAGCAATAGCTTTTGGATTGGGCTTATACTTACCTCAGACATTAGGTGCTGGACACCAATTAATTGATTTATTGCAGGGGCAGCACTTTGCCTTAACGATGTTAATTGTATTGCTGGTGGTTAAATTTTTGTTTACTATGATCAGCTACGGTAGTGGTGTGCCAGGAGGTATTTTTCTTCCTTTGCTGGTAATTGGAGCTATAGCTGGAACTATTTTTGGATCTATAGCTGTTCAACACCTAAATATTAGTATTGAATTTGCTAATAATTTTATAGTATTGGCTATGGCCGCCTTGTTTACAGCTGTATTTAAAGCACCTATAACTGGCAGTATATTAATAACGGAAATGACTGGGTCATTTAGTCATCTATATGCAATGATTACAGTTTCGCTTACAGCTTATATAGTAACAGATTTACTAAACTCAAAATCTATTTACGAGGAATTGATGAAGAGGATAGTGGGGCAAGAAAAAGATCAATCAACTAGTCTTGGGGATGAGAAAGTCAAAGTCATTATTGAGTCGCCAGTTGCTTTAGGGTCTGAACTTGATTCTAAAAAGATAAAGGATATTCAGTGGCCTGAAAACTGTCTTTTAGTAGGTATAAAAAGAGGAGAAAGAGAAATAATCCCTAGAGGCAGTACTGCTATTCAAGCGGGGGATTATCTTGTGATACTTACTAATGAGGATCAGGAGTATAGCACCCAAACCACCATTGCTAGAATGTCTAGTTAGATGAGATGTGATATAATTAAGGGTACGATAAAGAGTGGATTAACAAATTTAATATTAGCGATTGTTAAGGAGGAGAATTAATGAGAGTAGTAGCTTTAAACGGTAGTCCGAATAAACAGGGGAATACATACCATGCTATCAAAATTGTAGGTGATGAACTGGAAAAAGAGGGCATATCAACTGAAATTATTCATGTAGGAAATCAGGTGATTAGAGGATGCACAGCCTGTGGTCAATGCGTTAAAAATAAAAATGAAAAATGCGCTCTGCAAGGAGATGAAGTTAATGACTTAATCCAAAAAATGAAAGAAGCAGATGGCATAATCCTAGGCTCTCCTGTTCATTACTCGGCAATTGGTGGAACTATGAA
>JAWSUQ010000489.1:0-1278 GCA_033549265.1 Bacillota bacterium | reverse complement strand
ATCCCCTGGTTCAAAATTCAGCGTTTGGGGCACAAAATTAGTAGCAATAATTAGTGTAGTCAATAGAAAAAATACCACCCCCAAAAAACTGCGGCGGGCGGTTAAATTTTTAAAAGCGCGGGTAACAGGAATTTGGATATACTTTTTAAAAAATTTATGTTTTACCATGAATACTCAGCTCCTACTTCTCAGTACTTACTTTTTCCTTTTCCTCATAGGCTCTAATAATTCTTTGCACTAGCGGGTGTCTTACTACATCCTGGTCAGAAAGGTAACAAAAGGATATTCCCTCCACATCTCTTAAAACCTGCTGTACCTCAACTAATCCCGACTTACTCCCTCTAGGCAAATCTACCTGAGTAATATCACCAGTAATTACTGCTTTTGAGCCAAAGCCAATTCGCGTCAGAAACATTTTCATCTGTTCTGGACTTGTATTTTGAGCTTCATCTAGTATGATAAAGGAATCCTCTAGGGTTCTGCCTCGCATATAGGCTAATGGGGCTACTTCTATCACATTTCGCTCCATATATTTTTGGGCAGTCTCAGTCCCTAGCACATCATAAAGTCCATCATACAAGGGTCTTAGGTAAGGATTTACCTTTTCCTGTAGATCGCCGGGCAAAAAGCCGAGCTTTTCCCCAGCCTCCACAGCTGGCCTTGACAGAATAATTTTACTAATTTCTTTATTTTTCAAAGCTGTCACTGCTGTAACAACAGCTAAATATGTCTTGCCGGTCCCGGCAGGGCCAATCCCAAAAACCAGGTCATACTTACGCATAGCTTCTAAGTAGTTTTTCTGCCCAAGGGTCTTTGCCTTGATTTGCTTTCCCTTGTTAGTATGCAGCACTACTTCACTTAATGCCTTGGTGATATCTTGATCAGTCTCACTAGTAACAGCCTTTAGTGCATAATTAACATCTCCCAGTGCAATGTTAACTCCAGCCTCAGCTAATCCTATCAAGTGATTAAAAACGCCTCCTATATGAGCTAAGCTTTCCTCCTGACCAGTTAAGTTTATGTCTAATCCACGAACCACTATTTTAACATTAGTATTCTTCTCTATCAGTTTTAGGTTTTCATCATGCTTGCCAAATATATTTCCTGCAACTTGATTATCCTTAAGAGTGATAACTTTTTGTGCATTTTCCAATTAGACAAATCCTCCTAGCTATTAATACCATCTTTAGTTTTATGCTATCATTATAACCTATTTATGATATTTAGGGAATAGCAATAGGTTCAGTAATATCCTCTAGCGTTTCAATAGTTAAACGC
>JAWSUQ010000488.1:0-1278 GCA_033549265.1 Bacillota bacterium | reverse complement strand
CTACAGCCAGAAATACGAGGGCAGATTTTCTATGCCGGGATGCTTCATGATGTAGGGGCTATGGGCTTGCCGGATCATGTAGTGCATTATCCTACTAAGGATGAACAAAAGGGCATTCCGCAAATAGTGGCCCATTGCTATCTGGGGGGAAGAATTGCGGGACAGCTCCCTGGATTGCAGGAAGCTAAGCTATATATTGAGGATCATCATGAGTGGTGGGATGGCAGTGGCTACCCTAAAGGAAAGAAGCAGCAGGAAATATGCTTAGGAGGACAGATCCTGAGGCTAGCGGACTCCTTTGATCTATGGCTAAGAGGAAATAAGAATCTAAATAGAGCAGAGATAATTGAACGGGCAGCAACAAATGTAGATAGTGAGTATTCCATGGAAATATTTTTAGCCTTTAAAAAGGTGGTTAACAGCGGTGCTTTTTATCATCGAATCACTAGAGAAAACAGCTTATCCTTCTACATGACTCAGCTGGAGCGCAGGTTCGCCGGTGAGCTAAATAACATCGATTTTTCCTTAGAGGAGGTATTAACTGTTTTCGCCCAGGTTATTGATGCCAAACACCAATATACCAAAGGCCATTCTGAGCGGGTAGCGGAGTATAGCAGACTTTTGGCTAAAGCAATCGGCTTTAGTGAAGAAGAACAGCAGCAGGTGAAGTGGGCAGGATTAGTCCACGATGTTGGCAAGCTGGCAGTGCCTCGGAAGGTGCTGGATAAAGCGGGGAAGCTGGAGGGGGAGGAAATTAAGCTGATTAGGCTCCACCCCATCCTAACCTTAGAAATCCTTCAGTTAATTACTGGCTTAGAGGAGCTGGCGGCGGGAGCAGGCTACCATCATGAGCGATTTGATGGACGAGGCTATCCTGACGGTCTCCAAGAGGAAGAGATTCCTTTGATAGCTAGAGTTGTCTGTGTTGCTGACGCCTTTGATGCCATGACCTCTGGTCGCCCATATCAAAAGACTAAAACCGTAGCTGAGGCCATTGACATTATCAAGGCTAATAGCGGTAGTCAATTTGACCCAATGGTGATAGAAGTGATAGATGTTTTGCATAATACAACCTTGCCTTAGCACATAATTAAGTAAGTGGTAAAATGTTAATGGAAAGGTAGGGTACAGCTAATGGTAGAAAAAGTGTACACCTTGCCGGAGGTACTGGAGCCAGTAAAAAAGTACTTGGCAACGGGAAACCAGTGGCTGGCTATTCCGACTATTAATCAAAAGGATGGCAGTATATATGGGATCAATTGCACCAGTTTACAGGCT
>JAWSUQ010000487.1:0-1309 GCA_033549265.1 Bacillota bacterium | reverse complement strand
AGCTAAAAGATGTAAATGTTTCTTTCAATCTTAGACTTTAGTGATTCATAAGCTAGAAGTTTTACTTTAGACTTTTGCCTTAGCTCTTTTTCGGGTGAACTTTACAGGAAAAACTTTAAAATTTTTCTCATCTTTACTTATCCCATATTCCTGAATTTTAATATTTAACATTTTTTCATACTTAGACATAATAAACTTTTGAGGTTGAGTCACAAAATTAATAGCTAGACCCTCTGAACCTGCCCTGCCAGTGCGACCTACCCGATGTATATAATGCTCATCATTATTAGGAAGATCAAAATTAAAAACAACTTCTACATCTTTTACATCCATGCCTCTTGCGAATAAGTCTGATGTTATTAGTAATTGAAACTTGCCTAAGCGAAAGTCACTAAGTACTAGTTTGCGTTCTTGCTGTTTTTGTCCACTATGTAATCCTGCTGCCTTAAAACCAAGCTCTATAAAACGACGGACAAAGGTTTGAATACCTTCATTACTATTTATGAAAATTATAGCCTTTGCTGGCATGTAAAAATTTATTAGCCTTTGCAACAAAGCAGCTTTATTCTTTTCATCAGTCATAAAATAAATGTGCTTTATTGTACTGGGGACTTTTTCATCATCTAATTTAACTTCAATAGGATTATTTAAAACTTTTGACGCTTTTAAATCAGCTGGGATTGTGGCTGATATCATAACTATTTGACGATCTCTTAATGTAGTTTTGATTATACCCAGAACGTCTTCTTTAAAGCCTCTACTCCACATCTTATCAACTTCATCCACTGTTATAGTCTTGATAGTTTGAGAATTAATTTTTCTAAGTTTTATAAATTCTAAAATGCGGCCAGGGGTACCAATAATTAATTGAGGCTTTTTTTTGAGGCTTTCAAGTTGCCTCGTTGTATTAGTTTCTCCTAAGATAGGAATAGCCATGACTTCTGTATTCTCAGTTAGTAAGTTGGCTAATTTTGTAATTTGCATGGCCAACTCTCTAGTTGGTGCCAATATTAGTGCTTGCACATGCTTACTTTGCGGATTCAGCTTTGTAAGGATAGGTAATAGATATGCCAGGGTTTTTCCTGTGCCAGTAGGCGATTGACCTATGATATCTTTTTCTTCTAATATATAAGGAATCAGTTTTTTTTGGATATCAGTAGGAATTTTAATATCCTGGCTATGTAGCTTTTCTACTAATTTATTTGGAATGCCTAGGTCATAAAAGCTTAGATTAGGTTTCAAAATAATTCAACTCCTTGGACTTAACTTATTAATGATACTATTGTATATAATACAACAAAAAATACAT
>JAWSUQ010000486.1:0-1357 GCA_033549265.1 Bacillota bacterium | reverse complement strand
GTTCTATCATGCGTTAGGAAAATATTTCGAGCCAGCTGTTGCGAGATAGTACTTCCTCCCTGAAGCTGTTGGTCTGTAGCAATCATCCAGACAGCTCTAATGACTCCCCATATGTCAATTCCCCCATGTTGATAGAAGCGAGAGTCTTCAATTGCCAAAAAAACCTTAGTTAAATCATCAGGTATTTCTGTTAATGGGACATAATCAATCTTAAATTCTTCCCTATTAGTAATAATCGTTCCATATTCAGTTTGATTGACTATTCTCTCCTGTCCAATATTTAGATTTTCTATTCCACGCAAATTGAGGATCCAAGGAGTTTGCCATACTAGAAACATAAAATGCAGGGTCAATATTACTAAAGAAATACCTAAAAGAATACCTAGCGTTCTTTTTGCAATTTTTAACCTAGAGTATATTATTTTCATCATAACACTCCTAAAGCTTGTCTCTTAAATTAATAAGCATTAGCTGCAAAGTTATCCCTTTTTAGTTAGATTAAAAATCTGCCTGTTTTTTTCAAGAATTCTTTTTGCATATTGAATATTATCTTTTTTTAGCTTTTTATTTTCCAGTTCTAGTTTATCAAGCAGCTCTAGTTTTTCTCTTTGAAGCTTTTCTACTAATCCAAGCAAAACTTGCCGACTAACCCTAAGATTGTGAACCCTTGCTTCAAGCTCATCCATTTTAGCTACTAATTCTGTAAAACACCTATCAGATTTTGAACATTTCACATAATCACCCCTAGTTCGATCTGATAGTATTATATTCAGCCTTGCTTAATAATATTAGTAGCTTTAATCCTTCTTACTGCTTCCTTTAATCTTTCCTCCTCTTGCACTAAGGCAAAGCGTACATATCCTTCTCCATTACGGCCAAATGCTACTCCAGGCACGACTAGCACTCCAGCTTCCTGAAGCAATTTTTCCGTAAAAGCAAATGAGTCACTATACCCTTCAGGAAGTTTGGCCCAGACAAACATTGATGCTTTAGGTTTTTGCACCCGCCAGCCCAGCTCATTTAGGCCGTCCACCAAGATATTTCTGCGCCGCTCATATTTAGCGGCGTTGTTGCAAACTTCTTCCTGAGGTCCAGTTAAGGCTGCAATCCCTGCTTCTAATAAAGGCTTAAAAATACCAAAGTCAATATTACTTTTTATCTTTGCTAAATTTGAAATTATTTCAGCGTTTCCCACCACAAAACCTATCCTACAGCCTGCCATATTAAATGATTTTGATAGAGAATGAAACTCAACGCAGCAGCTTCTCGCCTCAGCCAGCTGTAAAATACTGCAAGGCTTATAGTTTTCAAATGCTAACTCAGAATAAGCAATATCATGACAAATAATAATATTATT
>JAWSUQ010000485.1:0-1363 GCA_033549265.1 Bacillota bacterium | reverse complement strand
TCATTATTCACTATATCACAAAAGTTAATTTCAATTCTACTTAAGTTCTACTTAAAAAGGAAAATTCCTCTTTTCGACATGATTTTTTAATCATTTATTCACAAATTCATCAAAAAGTTCTTGATTGGACAAAGTCCGCAATGTAATATAAACCATCTCGAGTAGGTATTTTAGGTAGCTTTGTTAATTCTTTTTTAGCTTTTGCTACATATTTGCTAGAAATATCTAAAGACTGTTGAATGCTATTGCTTTCAGAAATTAATTGAATTGCAGCTTTAACTTCTGCATCGGTCTTTTCTCGTTTACTAATAAGACTAGCTAATTTCTCTCTTCTATTTTTATCATGTAGGGTTATAATTACTGGCAAGGTGATTATTCCCTGGCGCAAATCACTTCCTATTTGCTTGCCAAACTTTTCTGTATCACCAACCAAATCTAGTACATCGTCAGTTATTTGAAAAGCCATTCCTAAATAATGCCCATAAGCTCCTAAAGCAGCTACTATGTTAGCAGGAGCACCTGAAACAATGGCCCCTACTCGACAGCTGGCTGCAATCAATAGAGCAGTTTTCCTTTTGATACGATAAAAATAATCTCGGATGTTTTGGTCTGGATTGTATGCAGTAGTGATTTGTTGAATCTCTCCTTGACACATTTCCACACTGACTCTAGCCAAAATTTGTGCTACCTTAGGATTCTCATATTCGGATATTAGCTGCAACGACTTAGCTAGTAAAAAATCTCCGGTGTGAACAGAAATTTTGTTGCCCCAGTTTGCTCGCACTGTAGGAATACCTCTTCTAGTATCAGAAGCATCAACAACATCATCATGTACCAAAGTAGCCATATGGATAAGTTCAAGTGCTACTGCTAGAGGCATTAATTTTTCCAACGAATAATTATTAAACTTTCCTGCCAGTAGAGCAAAAGCAGGACGAAGGCGTTTGCCTCCAGCTGTTAGAAGGTGCGCTGATGTATCAGAGAGAAGGTCTATATCAGACTGAACATGTTTATATAACTCTGCTTCTACTTGTTTTAAATCGCTGTTAATCTCTGCGAATAATAACCAAGAATTCATTGTGTCACCTTCTCTATTAAAATCTTTTTATAATATTATAAAGAGTATCTCTCTGGGCAGCAGTATTGCCAGTTGCTTTTATTGCTTTAATAATTTGTCCGATAGGCACCTTATTTACTACTCCAGCAGCCTTAACTACATTTTCCTCCAGCATTGTTCCTCCAAAGTCATTAGCACCAAACCATAGCGAAACTTGAGCCATTTTTTCCCCTTGAGTCACCCAGGATGCTTGAATATTATCTATATTATCTAGCATCAGCCTTGAGACCGCTAACATTTTAAGGT
>JAWSUQ010000484.1:0-1365 GCA_033549265.1 Bacillota bacterium | reverse complement strand
TAAGAGCCACCACCTCAGGTGTTATTATTCCTAGGTCCTCGGCTATAATCGGCAGCTGACCTAGGTGCTTTTCCATAGTAGCAAAAAAATGGGCTCCAGGGCCTTTAACCCAGCGCCCATTGACTGCAGTCTTTTCCTCCCCTGGAATTTCCCAATAGGCCTCAAAGCCTCTAAAGTGATCAATCCTGACTATATCCACGTAGGTGAGTAAAGCTGTTAGTCGCTCTCGCCACCAGCTATAGTCCTGTTCCTTCATTAGCTGCCAATTATAGTGGGGGTTGCCCCAGAGCTGGCCTGTTTCACTAAAGTAGTCAGGTGGTACCCCTGCTACCTTCAGGGGATTTCCATTCAGGTCTAGTTGGAAAAGCTCAGGATTTGCCCAGGCGTCACTGCTGTCATAGGACACAAAAATCGGCAAGTCTCCAATAATTTTAACTCCTTTGCCAGTGGCATAAGCGTGTAACTCCTGCCACTGAGTATAAAAGATATATTGTAAAAAAGCTTGATAGCGGACTTCATTTGTCAAGAGCTTTTGATAATGGCTAACAGCTTCCTGCTCCCGAAAGGCTATTTGCTGGTCCCAATAGTTCCAAGCAGCCCCGTTAAAGTGCTTTTTCAGAGCCATAAATAAGGAGAATTTATCCAGCCATATTTGGTTCTCTTCTAAAAACAAAGCAAAACCGCTGTTAAGCTTAATTATTTTCTTATCCTTTAATCCAGTTGCTTCTCCTTTTAATGCTTGTAGCTGCTGCTCAAAATTAGCAAAGGCTTTTCTTAAGGCTTTATCCTTAAAGCCTATAACTAAATCATAAGCTACCTCTTCTTCAGGAAAGCTGGGAGCCTCATACAAATCTCTAGCCTCTAGCAAACCCTGCTCCTTGAGCTTATCTAGGCTGATTAAGAGGGGATTTCCGGCAAAGGCTGAGTAGCTCTGATAAGGAGACTCACCATAGCCAATGGGCCCTAAGGGCAGAGTTTGCCAAAGGGTTTGCCCACTCCGGCTTAGAAAATCTATAAAATTATAAGCCTCCTGTCCCAGCTCCCCAATACCGTATTTCCCCGTTAAAGAGGTAGGGTGCAGCAGGATGCCATATTCCCTGTTGTTAGACATTTATGTTCTCCCCTTGGTGTAAATATTAATTGCTTTTAAAGTGCCTTATCGGTTCCTTCAATAGCAATTTTGCTTCTAACGGTGCTAATGCTAAAGTTATTCTGCCATTTATATCCAACTGATATTCCTGCCCTTGAGTGTTCTGATGGCCTACCTGCTCTACTAGTGGTCCGCCCCACCATTTACTTAAGTTTAAAGTGACGGTGGTAGATCGTCTAGCTTGCCGGTGAAGCAGAATAACCGCTACATTATCC
>JAWSUQ010000483.1:0-1370 GCA_033549265.1 Bacillota bacterium | reverse complement strand
AGTATTAGCAATTAAATCAGCAGCGACACCAGGTGAAGCTGGAACTAATATAATGGGGGAGCCAATTCCTGCTAGACCAGGAAAAGACACTCCAATAGTGAAGGGTCAAGGAGTAGAGATTATTAATGAAGGAACTGTGGCAGTTGCCACTCTTGATGGCCAGCCGTTAATAAAGGACAAATCAATCCATGTCTTGCAAATATTTGAACATTTGGGTGATGTAGACTTTTCTTCAGGTAATCTAGATTTCGTCGGTAGTATAATTATTAGAGGCGGGGTTAAAAATGGCTTTACTGTAACTGCTGAAGGCGATGTTGAGGTTTATGATATAGTTGAAGGGGGCAATATTAAGGCAGGAGGCTCCGTTCAGGTTAAAAAGGGAATACAAGGTAGAGGAAAAGGAAATGTTGAAGCCGAAGGAGATATTGTTACAAAATATATTGAAAACTGTAATGTGATATGCAATAAAAGTATATATAGCGAAGCTATAATGCATAGTAATGTAACAGCAAAACAGAATATAATTGTAGCTGGTAAAAAAGGGTTGCTAGTTGGTGGCATCTGTTGCGCTGGCGAAGCTATAAGAGCTAAAACTATAGGCTCTAGCTTAGCTACCAATACAGTAATAGAGGTTGGGGTTACACCTAAGCTTCGCAAAGAATATAATGAAACTAAACATCAGCTAAAAGAAATAGAAAGCAACTTGGAGAAAACAAAAAAGGCATTGTTGCTTTTAAAAAAACTAGAGTCACAGAGTGAATCTTTCAGCAACGATAAACAAATAATGCTATTGAAGGTTTCTAATACCCATCAACAGCTGGAGCAAATGCTTGATAACATAAAGCAAAAAAAAATTGCTATGGATAAGATGATTAGTGAATATAAAAATGGCAAATTAGAGGCTATTAATAATATATATCCTGGTGTTAGTATAACCATAGGAAGGTCTATTTTAAATATAACTGATGAACTTAAAATGATTACACTAATGGAAGAGGCTGGAGAGATTAAAATAGCACCATATAATCCAACCAAGTAGGGGGAGGAGCTAATGACAATTAAATCATTAGATTTTCAGGTGGTTATGCCTAAGGTGCAGAAAGTTGCAAAAGAAATAAATAATTTGCGTCAGCAAGACCCAAATAATCAGCAGTTTCTGGCTCAGCAGGTGCAAAAGCAGCAAGCAGAGGATAAATCTAGAGTGAAACAGTCAGAAAAAGCAGAACATAAAAGGATTAAAGAAAAGCAATCTAAGAATGGACAAGGAAAAAACCATCATCATCAAAACGAAAAAGAAAAAAAAGAAGCAATGAGACTTGGGAAGAAGATAGATATCAAAGTATAATTAAAGGGGATAAAAATGCAGTATA
>JAWSUQ010000482.1:0-1436 GCA_033549265.1 Bacillota bacterium | reverse complement strand
TTGACCAATTGGCCACTGGCTTGCACTAGTCCCTCATCTGTTACATCTATGACTTCACTAATTTTTGCTTTGCCAGTGGAAGTATGAACAAAATCAGGATGCCCTGCATCAATTCCCGAATCTACTATTGCCACCTTTACTGCTTTGCCGCTTACCGCTAATTGTTGCTTAAGCTGTAGGGCACCAGTTTCAATGCCGGTAAGGGTTGGCGTTAAAATTAAATTACTAGCCGTCAGTTCCTCAATATGCTGAAATCCTCTCACCTCTCCCAAGCTATTGCTGGCGCCAAATGCTGCCTGCTGGCCTTTAGCAGTATTGCTAACTACAATGTTAATGGGCTGCTCTTTATAGTACTTATTTGTCTGAGCAATGTAGCTGATCTCCCCATTTTCATTTATGTTAAAAAAGATAGCACTAAATATATCCAAGTCTCTCCAGTGGGCTTTAGTGCCATTGTAATAGTAAATGACGTCTCTTGCTACCGAAAACCTAGCTTCCTGTCCATTCACCAACATATCCAGGCGAGATAGATTAGGGTCTCCACCATTAACAAAACCAAAAAATTGATATTCCTCACCTTTAATAGCCAGCAAGCGTTTTATCATGACTGCAGCCTGGGCTCTTGTAACCTCAGCTCTTGGTCTAATGGTCTTGTCTTCATAACCTTTAATCAACTGTAGCTGATAAGCTAGTCTGAGGCTATCAGATGCCCAGCCACTAATAGTATCACCATCTATAAAAATACTCGCCAAGGACGACGTACTAAAGGGCTGCTGATCCAGCCTTTCCTGAAGGGAGGGAATAGTTCGCATTAGAATTGTTACTAGCTCTTCTCTAGTTATTCCTTGGTTTAGCCCAAAGCGGTTATCCTGGTAACCATAAACTAGCCCATACTCCCTAGCTATTTCGATATAGCCTTTGGCCCAATGGGTAGCGGGTACATCTGAAAAGCTTGGATTAGCCTTAGTCATAATTTCTGCCTGCTCCTCCAGTCCTAATGCTCCTACAATTAAGGCAGCCAGCTCTCCTCTAGTAACAGTTTGATCTGGAGCGAATTTACTGTCAGAATAGCCCTTAATTATATGCCTACTAGCTAGATTGCGAATCTCCGGTTCAGCCCAGTGTTGGTTCACATCTTCAAAGGCACTAGCTTGCCCCATTAACGAAATTAATAAGATTATTGCAATCAGCCATACATTGATAAAGTTGGGCTGTTTATATTTTTTCAACTGTTTACTGCCAGCCATTAAACCACCTCTTATAGTTCCTACTTAACTCAGTCATGTTTTTGCCAGTTATGCTTAATAAATACCTTCTATAATAAAGGCCCTTTGTCCTTCAAAAAAACAAACAAAAAAGCCATGGCATCTTGTACCATGACTTTAAGTAAGCTTATTAAATAATGGTGCCTCGAGGCGGAATCGAACCACCGACAC
>JAWSUQ010000481.1:0-1456 GCA_033549265.1 Bacillota bacterium | reverse complement strand
CTATATTATAAAGATTTTTATGGCAAAGAAGCGAACATTTGCAAAGGATTTGTAAAATCTCTTAGTGAAGTTTTGAGGAGAAACTAGTAATAAATTAAGCAAAAAAGGTAAATATATTCAAGAGACTACAAAGATATAAAAGGGAACTGCAGCGATGGAGCAAAATCGTTAGGAAATAATGTGCCTTAAAAAATGCTTACAATTTTAGAGGAAAAGCTTGGATATTTATCTAAAATAAATAGGGGTTATATTTCAAACTAAAATTTTAAACAAACTATAGGAGGAATGAAAATGCAGCAAGTAGATTTACAAAAAGGAGCAGATAAAATATTGTGCCCGGTGGCATTAGTAGGAGCCCAGCTGGCAGACAAACACAATGTAGCCACTATTGCTTGGCTAACTCAACAGTCCTATGATCCAGTGCAGCTGATGATAGGCATCGGACCAGATAAGTACACCTATGAAATTATTAAAGAAACCAAGGAATTTGTGGTAAGCCTGTTAGATGTCAATCAAAGCGAGGCTGCAGGAATCTGCGGCGGCAGAACCGGTAAGGATTTTGATAAGATAAAGGCCGCCAATTTAACTACTTTAGCAGCTAAGGAAGTAAAGGTGCCACTAATAGAGGGTTGCCTGGCAAACTTAGAGTGTAAGGTCGTAGACACCTGGCAATCTGGAGATCACTTAGTAGTAGTTGGTCAAGTGGTGGCAGCCCATGCAGATGATAGCAAATCACCTCTGTCATACACTGGCGGCAAATTAGTGAAGCCTCTACTGAAGGGTGAATAAGAAAGAGACAATTATAAACATAGTAAATAAAAAAAGAGTCATGGAGAATGTTTGCATATTATTTTGTGTAATATGCTCCAGTGACTCTTTTTTTATATTGAAAGGAAGTATTAATTGGGCTAAATTAATTCTAACACAGTGGCCTCTCCTTGCCCCCCCCCTACACATAGGGTGGCTAAACCAAATTGCACCTGCCTTCTGTGCATTTCGTATAGTAATGACACTAGAATTCTAGCTCCACTGGCACCTACTGGATGCCCTAACGCAATAGCGCCACCGTTTACATTTACTTTATCTATATCCCAAGCTAATTCTCTTCCTACCGCCAGCGCCTGAGCAGCAAAAGCTTCATTGGCTTCAATTAGACCTAGGTCATTTATGGTGAGATTTGCCTGTTTCAATGCTTTCCGGCTAGCAGGTACTGGTCCAATGCCCATAATACTAGGATCTACCCCTGCGGTAGCAGAACCGATTATCTTTGCCAGAGGCTTTAGCCCCAGCTCTTGGACCTTTTGGTTGGAGGTAATTATGAGAGCTGCTGCTCCATCATTTATTCCAGAAGCGTTACCTGCCGTTACAGTTCCATCGGGTTTAAAGGCAGGCTTTAGTTTTTGTAATGATTCTAGTGATGCATCAGCCCTAGGAAATTCATCAGTATCAAAAATTT
>JAWSUQ010000480.1:0-1491 GCA_033549265.1 Bacillota bacterium | reverse complement strand
CTCCACCATTTATTTTGCCGTGGCCAGGATCAATGACAATTACCTTGCCACTTAAAGTAGCTGTAGACAAATCAATAGTTAATGTTGTGTGATCTTCACTTAAGTTGATAGAAAAAGCTAGCGGCTCTGATAGTTCAATTACTACCCTTACCTGCTCTGGTGCAAACTGACCAAACCTTATTTTGCTAATAGGCAATTGGCCTACGACCCAATTTTCATTCTGCATAAAATTTAAATAAGCCTGGTCAAAATCAATTACGATTCGATTAGGGTCCTTTAAGACAAAGCTGTCAATATTATTTAGCGGTGTGCTGGCCTCAATCTTCAGCTGTCCACTACTTCCTTCTACATCCAATGATATGTTTTGTATTAAACTTACACCCTCAGGCGCTTCAGCAATAAGGTCATTTTCGTTGTATTCGACTTCAGGGCTCTGAAGATCCTCCTCTACTAGCCCATCCATTGGTGCAGTTCTATCTCCTCCCGCATCCTTGACAGAAGGCTGCTGGGAGGTCTCACCTCTATCTGCTATCGCTTGGCTAGTTCGCAGTGATACTAGCCAGCCTGCTATCCAACCACTCTCTTTATCATTAAGCTTAATTTGGTACCAGCCATGTTGCTCCTGTAACACAATAAATTCTTGACCTTTAGAAACTTGAGTAATTCTGTCAGCAGATATATCAGGGCCGTTGCGAACATTAACAATATTTTCAATGACTACTGCGGTTCTGCCTACTCCTGGGTGTTCTGAGCTAGTTGCCACCTCCACGGTAGTTACCTCTGCTAACCACCCAGCCACCCAGCCCTTTTGTCCGTCTACAAGTGTTATTTCAATCCAGTCATTACCTTCTCCCACTACAGTATATTGCTGTCCTTTTTTTACCTTAGCTATAATAGGAAAGCTTGTCCCTGCCCCACCTCTAACATTAACGATATCAGCTGAAATTGTGGCAAGCTTAATAGTGGTGGTAGGGGCATGCTCCCCTTGTACTATAGGTTCTAGGCTGTCTGCTTTCTCAACAGTTACTAGCCAATTGGCAATCCATCCCTGTCCCCCTGCTGGCAATGCTACCAAATACCAGTCCTGCTGCTTATCTAAAATGGTGAGCTTGTCCCCTTCTTTAACCTGAGTTACCATAGTATGGCTCGTTCCCGGGGCACTGCGGACATTTAAAACAGAGGTTGCAACTACTGCTGTCTCCTGGCTAGCGTAGGCAATAGACATACCTAATAATAGCGACAGCGACAAGATCCAAGTAATAATAATCCTTTTACCTACCTTATTGAAAAGGGAATCTTTTTCACTTTTAGTTTGTCTTATAATCATGCTGCTACCGCCTTTTCAAAAATTTTCCCAGTAAGATTGACGCACTTTTCCCCATAGTTGTTCCTGATTCGGCAAATTTTTCTATATAGTTATGTTTTTCGCAACATAACTTCATTTTTCCTGCAGAGCACAACAAAAAAATAACCCATTAAGGGTTATTTTAC
>JAWSUQ010000479.1:0-1511 GCA_033549265.1 Bacillota bacterium | reverse complement strand
ATCATATTTTCGTTTTTTTCGATATGCTTCACTTTGCTGCCAAACGGTAGATTTCATTAAACGCTCCAAGTTTTCATTTAAATAACTGCGCTGACTTACCATTTGAACTACCTTGAACAACCTTTGTTGATTAAAATGAATGATCGCAAGCCATAATAAATTGTAGTCTACATCCTTATAATCAACCTTGTAGGGGTGTTTTTGCCGAAAAACATGGGCTACTACCACTTGGGGGGCCACCAGGATGCGATAGCCAAAGAGCCACATTTTAATAGATATCTCGATATCTTCGAAGCCCCAGGCAGGAAATTTCTCCTCGAATCCACCAATTATGCTAAACACTTCTTTTTTAATGGCTAAGCATCCTCCAGGACCAACCGGTACCACTGTTGCGGAAGAAGGCTTAGGTAACCAGACGAATGACAGGTCACTGCCTAACGTACAGCCGTATCCCACACTTTGTTTGTCCGTTGTGGAGATACCAGGGCAGACCGCTCCGATATTATCATCTGCCATAGGGGCCAAAAGCTTTGTAATCCACAATGGGTCATCGATAATTAGATGACCATCACAAAAAAGCAGTACATCCCCTCCAGCATGCTTAGCCCCTACATTTCTAGCTTTAGCAGGTCCTATCCCTTTTTCTTTTAGCAAACTTATGGGCCAAGGATAATGAAAATCTTTAGCTTCTAGAAAATCGCAGCAGCCATCCTCTGAGCCATCATTAATGATAATAATCTCTAGTAGCTCGTCAGAGTGAGTAACTTTAATAGACTCCAGCATTTCCTTTAAATAAGGCTTTTCATTGCGACATGGTATCACAATAGAAACATGATGATCCATGAGTTCCCCCCCTTTAGTGCTGACCAGTTTCAGCTGGTCTAACTAACAGCAAAAATATTCTGTTAAAGCGTTGTGGTCATTAGTGATTCCTAAAGCCAACATTAGCTTAATCCTAGCCTTTTGGCCGCTGATTTCTCCTCCCATAATGACGCCTAATTCCTTTAGCTGCTTTGCTCCTCCCTCATAACCATAAACATCTAGTACTCTTCCACCAAATACCCTTGTGGTGAGTACAATTGGAATTTTAGCCTTTACAGCACTCTTAATGCCGGGCAGTAGTCCAGGGGGTACATTGCCCCGGCCTAATCCTTCGATAATAATTCCCTTAGCTTCTTTCTCCACTAAAGCATTGAGGATTAAGCCGTCCTGACCAGCTGTAGCTTTTACCAAATGTACCTCTTCTACTAATTCATTTGGTTGGATTTTCTGCAGCCCAAGAGGCATCCGCCGAAAAAAAATACCGTCCTCGTCTACATAACCAATGGGCCCCCAAAAAGGAGAGGCAAAGGTATAAACATTAGCTGAGTGAGTCTTAGTTACTTCACTGGCAGTATGAATTTCCTCATTCATGACAACTAAGACACCTTTACCTGCTGCCTCTTTACTAGTTGCAGTTTTAACAGCATTATATATATTTCTAGGCCCATCAGGGCTAATGGCAGTAGAAC
>JAWSUQ010000478.1:0-1512 GCA_033549265.1 Bacillota bacterium | reverse complement strand
GCAGGCAGGTTCAAGGAAGAAATTCTACCAATTACCGTTATTGAATCGGTTTTCGATGGTAAGAAAGCAGTTGAGAAGAAGTTTGTATTCGAGACAGACGAAGGGGTAAGAGAAAATACGACAGTGACTGCTTTATCGAAGCTAAGACCTGCCTTTAAAATGAATGGCTCTGTAACAGCTGGAAACTCCTCACAAACTAGTGATGGTGCTGCTATTGTATTATTAATGACTAGAGAAAAGGCAGAAGCCCTTGGCCTAAAGCCTTGGGGCATATTTCGTTCCTTTGCAGTTGGTGGAGTCGCACCAGAAATCATGGGCATAGGTCCAGTAGTGGCTATCCCTAAAGCTTTAAGGCTAGCAGGGCTTAAGCTAGAGGATATTGATTTGTTTGAATTAAATGAGGCTTTTGCTTCCCAAGCCTTAGCAGTAGTTAAAGAGCTAGGTATTGACAGAAGTAAGGTAAATGTGAATGGTGGAGCCATTGCCTTAGGACACCCGCTAGGATGTACGGGGGCTAAATTGACAATTTCTTTATTAAAAGAAATGCAAAGAAGAAATGCAAGATATGGAATAGTATCTATGTGTATTGGCGGAGGAATGGGTGCCGCCGGAATTTATGAACGGCTTAATAGCTAATACAACTAAATTAACGGAGGGTTTAATAATGACTAAGATTAAAGGTGGAAGTTTTTTAATTGATAAAGCAGATTTAGCTGATGTATTTACCCCTGAGGATTTCTCAGATGAGCAAAAAATGATTGCCAAAACTACCGCTAGTTATATAGCTGGTGAAGTTGCTCCTCGTAAGGATGAATTAGAGCTTCTTAACTTAGAGCTAACCAAAGAGTTATTAAAAGGCGCTGCTGACTTAGGCTTGTTAAGTGCTGATATTCCAGAGAAATATGAAGGCATGGAGCTTGATAAAATTAGCTCTACTCTAATTACAGAAAACATGGCGGGAGGGGCTTCCTTCGCTTTATCCCATGGCGCTCATACTGGGATAGGTTCTCTACCTATCGTCCTCTTTGGTAATAAGGAGCAAAAGGAAAGATATCTTGCGAAGCTTGGCAGCGGAGAGCTTTTTGCAGCCTATGCACTAACGGAAACAGAAGCAGGCTCAGATGCTATGGCGGCACGAACTAAAGCAGTTTTATCAGAGGATGGAGAATATTACATTATCAATGGCTCTAAACAGTTTATTACAAATGCAGGCTTTGCCGATGTATTTGTAGCCTATGCCAAAATTGACGGTGAAAAATTCACTGCCTTTATCATAGAAAAGGAGTTCGAGGGTGTATCTATCGGCGCAGAAGAAAAAAAGTTAGGCCTTAAAGGCTCATCTACCTGTAGTGTTATCTTTGAAGATGCCAAAGTACCAGCAAAAAATCTACTCGGCGAAATAGGCAAAGGCCATGTTATTGCCTTTAATATATTAAATATTGGTAGATTTAAGTTGGCTGCAGGCTGTATGGGCTCAGCAAAAATAGCTATCCACGAGGCTGTTAAATACGC
>JAWSUQ010000477.1:0-1541 GCA_033549265.1 Bacillota bacterium | reverse complement strand
CTAATGCTCCTTTTGGGCTAACAGCATTAATCCGGAAATGACTCTCCTGTTCAATTACAGCTAAGATTAGCTGGTAATCCATCTGAAAATCCTCTGAATTTAGATATACATTATTGGCAATTTTAGCTAGCTCTTCAGCTGTAAGTTTATGGTTGCTTCTGCTGGCTCTTGCAATTGTTTCTTTCAAAATTAGGGTTTGTGTATCATTTTCTTGCAAGACTTGCTGATTATCAATAGGCTCCTTAGCAAAGAGCAAATCAGACTGATCTAGCGCTACGAAGGTTCCTAAAAATGTGCCAATTAATATGCAAAAGATGATTAAGGCCCTAATTCTATTGGCAGCCAAATTCATTATAAACACCTCTATTTAATAGCATGTTTGTCATTCTAACTTATTATACCATATTTGTCCAGCTCATTATGTCGAAAATAGGACTTATGTCCTATAATAATTAGGTCAAAGGTATGATGGAAAACCTCTCCAGTTATGATACATTATAGTTAATATACAGAGTTATTATAATGTAAAGAGGAGGGGTATAGTGGCACTTTGGAGTATGATAACAGATGGCAGAGAACGGCATGAAGTGGTAGAGGAAGAAGAGATTGAAGAGCAGAAGCCTCAATGGAACTTATCCGCAAAAAGTGTAGGTATTGACCTAGGTTACGGTTTTGTTAAAATTTTGCAGGATGACCATGAGGTTAAATTTCCTAGTGTTGTAGGCTTAGGAAGCCAGTTGAAATTTCAATCTGGCCTTAACCCTTTAGCAAAGCCAATAGACCATATGTCTATCAGTGTGGACGATAAGACATACTTTGTGGGAAATCTAGCGGTGAAGCAAAGTGAGATTGCTTCTAGATCACTAGACCAGGATCGGGTTGGAGACTTAAATACTAAGATACTTTTGCTGACGAGCTTAGGGATTGTATCCCAATGGGACGAGCAAACCTTTAACCTAATAACTGGCCTCCCCACTAACTGCTTTGGTGGATACAAGGATGAATGGGATAAAAATTTAAAGGGTAGCTATAGAGTTTCCTTGCGGCAAGGAGATAAAGTGCAGCATAAAAACTTTAAGATAGCCAACGTCAAGATTATTCCCCAGCCCTTTGGGACCTTATATAATCAAATGCTGAACGAATATGGAGCAGTAGCCGACAGTGAGCTATCAGAAAAAAATGTTGCTGTTGTAGATATTGGCTTTAAGACTACAGATTTTGTCGTAGCAGACTCAATGGAATATGTGGAGCGCCTTAGTTCCTGTACTACTACGGCCCTATCTAGCGCTTACCGCATGATTGCCAATAGGCTTCGGGATGAATTTAAGGTTGACAAAGAGAACTTTGAATTAGATCAAATTGTTGAAAAGGGCGAACTGAGGCTTGCCGGCAGAAAGCTTGATATCAACCAAATGAAGCAGGAAGCCTTTGAGCAGGTAGCCCTTAAAATTATTACAGAAATAGAATCCCTTTGGGATTATCGTGATTTTGATGCAATCTTCCTTACGGGCGGTGGTGGACAAGCTCTGTCTAACTACCTA
>JAWSUQ010000476.1:0-1553 GCA_033549265.1 Bacillota bacterium | reverse complement strand
AAGGTAATCTATAAAAAGTATATTTTGAGGTGAGTTGAATGCGAGCCGTTGTTATAGGAGCCGGTAAAGTAGGATACAGTATTGCTCAAATGCTGTCAGGAGAAGGGCATGATGTTACGGTAATTGAGAAAGATGAGGAAAGGCTAAAGGTGGTGCAAGATCAATTAGATGTACAGACCTATCTAGGCAGTGGCGCTAGCGCTCAAGTTTTAGAGGACGCGGGGGCTAGTCAATCAGATATGATTATGGCAGTAACAGAATTTGATGAGCTCAATATCGTTGCCTGTCTTACTGCTAAGCAGCTAGGTATAAAAAAGACTGTAGCTAGGGTGCGAAATCCTGAATATATTGGAGCTGAACAGGCATCTAATTCATTTTTAGGAATTGATCTTATTATTAATCCTGAACGAGTAACTGCCTTAGCCATATCTAAACTAATTGAAGTACCTGAAGCCATCAATGTAGATTATTATGCAGATGGAAAGGTACAGCTGTTGGAGCTTAAAGTTACGGCTGAATTTACTATTGCAAATAAAATGTTGAAGGATTTGAAAATTGAATATCCATTTCTGATTGTAGCAATTTTGCGAAATGGTGAGATTATTATTCCTCGAGGAGAAGATAAGGTAGTTGCTGGTGACCTGATATTTGTGTTGGCCAAAACTATAGACATGACTAAAATAGAGAAAATTATTGGCACCAGAAGAGCTTTTATTGATAATGTGGTAATTCTTGGCGGCGGTAGAGTTGGTTATTATCTGGCTAAGACTTTAGAAAGTCGCAAAAGGCAGTTAAAGTCCATCAAAATTGTGGAGAAAGACATAGGTAAGTGCGAGAGCCTTTCAAGAAGCTTAGATAAGACACTAATACTAAATGGTGATGGTACCGATACTGAATTCTTAAAGGATGAGCATATAAGTACGGCGGACCTTTTTGTGGCAGTAACAAGTGATGATAAAGTAAACCTATTAGTATCCTTAATTGCTAAGAACCTTGGAGTCAATAAAACCATATGTCAAGTAAGACGCTCTGATTTTGCACCTTTAGTTGAGCAGGTAGGAATAGATGTGGCGGTTACCCCGAGAATTTTAACAGCAGCTGCTATTTTAAAGTACATACGACGGGGCAAGATCGTATCAATAACGCTATTAGCAGGTGACAAAGCTGAAGTAATTGAATTGATTGTCCCAGATTATTGCTCAAATCTTAATATACCATTAAAAAAGATAAAGTTTCCTAAGGGGGCTATCTTAGGTGCTATTCTTAGAAATGAAACTGCTATTATCCCTACAGGGGAAGACCATATTGAGGCAGGAGATCAAGTAATGGTTTTTGCATTACCAGAAGCTGTTAAAAATGTAGAGAAATTCTTTGATAAAAAAAGACTTTTCTAATATATAAAAGGTGATAGGATATGAATTATAAATTAGTGGCTAATATTTTAGGTAAGCTAATAATTATTGTAGGACTAGCCATGCTATTTCCTTTAGCATGGGATTTTGCTATCGATGAAGGGGTTAAATTTGTTTTTATTAAGAGCTCTCTTATTACTA
>JAWSUQ010000475.1:0-1589 GCA_033549265.1 Bacillota bacterium | reverse complement strand
ACTCAGAAGGAAATGAACAAAGTTGTTTTATCTAATCCAGGAGCAGCTTTAGTGGACATTGGTGATGGCGTTTACTGTCTAGAATTCACTTCACCCAATAATAGTATTGGCGGCGACCTAGTTTCTATGGTTTTACAGAGCGTTGATTATGTAGCCCAAAAAGGCGAGGGCTTAGTGCTAGGAAATCATGGTAAAAATTTCTGCGTTGGCGCAAACCTAATGTTGGTTTTAATGGAAGCTCAGGATGAAAATTGGGATGATATTGACCTGATGATTCGCATGCTCCATAAAGCAATGTTAGCTATAAAGTATAGTCCAAAGCCTGTTGTAGCAGCACCCTTTAACATGACCTTAGGCGGAGGCTATGAATTCGTAATGCATAGTCATCGTGTTAGAGCAGCTGCAGAAACCTACATGGGACTAGTCGAACTGGGAGTAGGAGTAATTCCAGCTGGTGGAGGTACTAAGGAAAGTGCTGTTAGAGCGGCTCAGCAGGCTGGCAGCGAAAAAGTAGATTTGCAGCCGTACATTAACAACGCTTTTGAAAAAATAGCTATGGCGAAAGTATCCACTAGTGGTCAAGAAGCTAAAGAGCTTGGTCTACTACGGGAAGCTGATAAAATAACAGCAAATAGCGACTTCTTAATTAATGATGCTAAAAAGATGGTGCTGTCCATGGCCCAAGAAGGGTTTGTTCCGCTCAGGCCTGAGCCGATTCGGGTAGCAGGAAAACCTGCTTTAGCTACTTTAAAGCTAGCAACTTATACAATGCGCGAAGGCGGCTATATTAGCGAATATGATCAGTTCATTGCTAATAAGCTGGCATATGTGTTAACAGGCGGAAATGTAGCAGCTAATAGCTACGTTACTGAGGATTATTTAATTGAATTAGAGCGCGAAGCCTTTTTGAGTCTATGTGGAGAGCAGCGTACTCAGGCAAGAATGCAGTATATGCTTACTAAAGGAAAACCATTAAGAAACTAAGGAGGGTTAACATGAGAGAGGTTGTAATAGTAGCAGGGTACAGAACAGCAGTAGGCAAGGCAAACAGGGGTTCTTTAAGAAACGCTTCTCCCGTCGATTACGGAGCTGAGGTAATTAAGGCTTGTGTTGAAAGTGTACCACAGTTAGATCCCCGTGAAATAGAAGATTTAATAATTGGTTGCTCATTCCCAGAGGCAGAGCAGGGAATGAACTTTGCCAGAATTGTAGGCCTTAAAGCTGGTCTTCCGATTGAGGTGCCTGGTGTAACAGTAAATAGGTTTTGCTCTTCTGGGCTGCAAACAATTGCCATGGGTGCAGAAAAAATCATGAGCGGGTTTGCCGATGTAGTTTTAGCTGGTGGAATTGAAAGTATGTCCTTAGTACCAATGGGAGGTAATAAAATAGCTCCAAATCCCGATATGGTCGATAGCTGCCCGGAGGCGTATTTGTCAATGGGAATAACTGCAGAAAATGTTGCAGCTAAGTACAATATTTCAAGAGAAGAGCAGGATGAGTTTGCTGTAAGAAGCCAGCAAAGAACTGAATCGGCTCAAAAATCCGGAAAATTTAAAGATGAAATAGTACCGGTAGAAGTTCCTCAAAGA
>JAWSUQ010000474.1:0-1590 GCA_033549265.1 Bacillota bacterium | reverse complement strand
TGGCGGTTCACGTCCAAGCTATGCTGGATCTGCAAAAGCTAGGGGCAGTAGTGTTTGACTATGGCAACAATATTCGCGCCCAGGCCAAGGAAGAGGGGGTAGCTAATGCCTTTGATTTCCCTGGATTTGTGCCAGCCTATATTAGGCCTCTATTCTGTGAAGGCAAAGGCCCCTTCCGCTGGGTAGCCCTGTCTGGGGACCCTGAGGATATCAGAAAGACTGATGAAGTAATTCTGAAGGAGTTTGCCTATAACGAATCCCTGGTCCGGTGGATTAAGATGGCCCAACAGCAGGTGAAGTGGCAAGGACTCCCTGCCAGAATCTGCTGGCTAGGCTATGGAGAGCGGGCCCGCTTTGGCAAGCTTATAAATGAAATGGTAGCCAGCGGCGAGCTAAAAGGGCCTATCGTCATTGGCCGGGACCATTTAGATTGCGGTTCGGTAGCATCCCCCAACCGGGAGACAGAATCCATGCTGGACGGCAGCGATGCGGTAGCAGACTGGCCAATTCTCAATGCGTTGATAAACACCTGCTCCGGCGCCAGCTGGGTTAGTGTCCATCATGGCGGCGGCGTAGGCATTGGCTATTCCCTCCATGCGGGCATGGTAGTAGTGGCCGACGGCACCCCTGAAGCAGGTCAGCGGCTAGAACGAGTATTGACCAGCGACCCTGGCATGGGAATAGTCCGTCACGTTGACGCTGGCTATGACAAGGCTAAAGCATTTGCCCAGGAGCATGGCGTAAAAATACCAATGCTATAAAGGAGCATTATACTAGTTAAAGGAGTTGAACAAATGGGACAACAGCAGTCTGTAGATTTACTAATTAAAAATGCCAAGCAGCTAGTTACCTCAGTGGGGGCCTCGGCTAAGCCCTTAATAAAGGAAGAGCTTAGTCAGGTGCTGGTAATTGAAGAGGGTGCTGTAGCCATCAAAGATGGCCTGATTGCAGCTGTAGGAACTACAGACCAGGTAATGGAACAGATCACTGTTAATTGCCATTCAGAAGTAATCGATGCTTCTAACCAGGTAGTGCTTCCTGGTCTGGTGGATCCCCATACCCATCTTATCTTCGCTGGCTCCCGAGAACACGAAATGGAGCTGAAGCTGGCTGGCAAAAGCTATTTAGAAATATTGGCTCAAGGGGGCGGCATCCTCAGTACAGTGAGGGCCACCCGGCAGGCTAGCCTGGAGGAGCTAACAGCCATAGGTGAGAAATACGCTCAGCAGATGCTGGCTCAAGGCACTACCACTGCTGAGGTGAAAAGCGGGTATGGCTTAGACACAGCCACAGAGATTAAGCAGCTGCAGGCTGTCCAAGCCCTAACCAAGATGGTTCCTTTAGAGCTGGTGCCTACCTTTTTAGGTGCCCATGCTATCCCGCCTGAATACAAGCAGAACCCGGAACAGTTTGTGGACCTGGTGATTGATGAGATGCTGCCTCAAGTGGCTCAGGAGGGCTTGGCCAAGTTCTGTGATGTCTTCTGTGAAGAAGGAGTCTTTACCGTAGACCAATCTCGACGGATTCTGGAGGCGGCCAAGAGATATGGCCTGCAGCCAAAGCTTCACGCTGATGAAATCAAGCCGCTAG
>JAWSUQ010000473.1:0-1624 GCA_033549265.1 Bacillota bacterium | reverse complement strand
CCATCACTAAACCGAAGATGAACTGGATTTAATAGTTCCTGCCCAGCCAGCTTATGGCCAAAATAATAGGCTTGTCCTATTGGGAGCTCAGGAGTCAAGCAAAGCAGCTCTTGATAACCATAAGCCTCTTTCAAATAAGCTAGATCTAACAGTGGCCATGGGGTTAACCCCATGGTTACCTGCTCCTTGTTCCAAGCTATATATACGTATCCCTTCCAGCAATAATGATAGCTCATTAATGTTCACCTCTCTTGAACGTGGAATTAAATTTTAATCCTTACTAAGTCTTACTTATTTATTCCCCCTAAAGGTATTTTTTTCCTGCTAGTTAACAAGCCTTTGTATGCAAAAAGAGATAGGGAGCCCTATCTCTTGAAGTTCTTTTGATGTGATAAATATGCTCTTTAGGCATTTTTCTTCGACGTCTCTAAGCCTCGTTCCGAGACCCAAGCCTCGTAGTGACTATAATGATTTTGAATCCGTTCAGAAAAATTGCCAATCTTAATAATGACATTTGGATAGACCATCCGGGCCGTTATTTTGGCAGCCTTAGGCACAGTTACCTGAGTAGCGGCACCAGTAGGGGTTCCCAGCTCCCCTATTTCCACATTTCCCCCAGCTATGATGGTGCCGCCCCGAAAAACCCCAGGCTTTCCGGTGGCCCGCACAGTGCCTCCTGCCTTAATATCTGCATTGTAACAGCCTTTTCCGGTTATCACCACGTCTCCACTAGCCTCTAATCTAGCATTTTGGGCATAGCCCACTTCTATGTTGGCCTTAACCTCCGTCAGCTGCTGCAGCTTTCCTATCACCTGAAAGATCACCTGCTTAATTTTCCCTAGCTGAGAAAAATCAAGCTGAGTAGGTCCTAACCCAGTAAAGGCCTTTTGCAAAAAGACAATTAATTCCTGCACCTGATCGTCTAGCTTCTTCTGATCGTAATCCACGTAGGCTACTAACTCATTGATGGCCTTGCCTATTTGGGGATACATATTTTCAAGCATTAGCTTAATTAGATAGCCGTCGGAAACCTTTTCTTGAATTCCTTTTTTCTGCATTGCCTCTCGCGCCATATTAGATTTAGCCTCCATAGCCGTCAACAGCTGAGGAATCTGCCGCAAATATGTTAAAATAGTCTGATAGGTAGCAGCCTCTCCTCCAGCTTGCAGCTTGCCCGCTACCACACTTTTTCTCACCGAGATATGATTACCGGCAATTACAAAAGCTGCATTAACACTGCCTGCCACTTCTACGTTATCTTTTGCCTCAATCACCATGTTCTCATCAACATTTGCTTGAACCATAACTGTACCTTTAAACCGAATATTCCCCGTTTCTAAATTTACCGCTTTTACCTGATATACTGGAGCAACCACCAACATGCTGCCCTTCATCATTGGCTGTCCGTCAGCTGTCGCTACTGCCTTTAGGCCATCCTCTATTAGTTCTACACCAGGTCCCACCTGCAAATTAATTATTTTAGGAAAAGGCGGTTCCCATATCTTGCCGGTTACATCTATTCCTTGTTCCCCCAGCTTTGCCGGAGTCTTTACCGCCAGGACATCTCCTGGAGATACTGATACCAACCTGCTTCTCTCTCGATGGTCTACAGTCGCTAAATCTT
>JAWSUQ010000472.1:0-1633 GCA_033549265.1 Bacillota bacterium | reverse complement strand
ACCGCAGCCTCTACCAGGTTCATGGCTAGAGCTGCTCCGGTGCCCTCTCCTAGCCGCATATCCATATACAGCATCGGCTTTAATCCTAACAGTTCCAGAGTCAGCTTATGGCCCGGCTCCACCGATACATGGGATGGAATCATAAAGTTAACAGCCTTACCTGAGATGCGGCTTGCTACTAATGCTCCTGCTCCCGCAATAAATCCATCAATTACTACTGGTACCCGGTTGGCAGCTGCTCCTAAAACTAACCCTGCAATGGCTGCAATCTCTAAGCCCCCTACTTTGCCTACCAAGTCAACTCCATCCTGGGGATCAGGCTTATTCACCGCCAGAGCTTCATTAATAGCTTTTCGCTTTAGCTCCAGTCCTTGATCGTTGACGCCTGTGCCTCGGCCTACCAGCATTTCGATTGGCATTTCGCTGCAAGCTGCTAAAATGGCGCTACTGGGAGTGGTATTGCCAATTCCCATATCCCCGGTTCCTAGGATAGTGACCCCTTCAGCCACCAGCTCATTGGCCACCTGAATACCAGCCTCAATAGCAGCAATAGCCTCATCTCTGCTCATAGCAGGCCCCTGTACCATATTGTCGGTTCCTAGCTTAACTTTCTTGCTAATCAGCTGGGGGTGTTCCAGCTCTGCCGCTACCCCTACATCAACCACCACTACCTTTGCTCCCACATGGTTAGCCAGCACATTGATGGCCGCTCCTTGGTTTAAGAAGTTGAAGACCATTTGAGGTGTTACCTCCTGAGGAAAGGCGCTTACTCCCTCTGCCACTACTCCATGATCTCCAGCCATTACCGCAATTGCCTTAGCCCCTAAGGTTGGCTGGCCTTTGCCAGTAATTCCTGCCAGCTTCTTAGCCATATCCTCCAACACCCCAAGAGACCCCGGTGGCTTTGTCAGGCTGTCTAGCCTGTTTTGACAAATTTCCATAGCCTCCTGATCTAAATCCCCGATTTTTGCCACTGTTTCCTTTAGTAAACTCATTTTTAACTCCTCCTTTTAAGTAATTTATGATCATACTTCTAAAAATCCAAGCTGTAAATATTAGCTAGCAGTTTGCATCATGAGCCTAGATGCCTGTTAAGAAATTTTCATGGCAAAGCGCTCACTAAAAGCTCCAGCTTTGAAATTTCTAAGTTCGTTTTGAGAAACTCCAAAACTCGCTTCGCTAAAACAGTTGGAGTTTCTTTGCAAAACTTCACCAAGAAATTTTACAAAGCTATTGCAACTGTTCGCTTATTTGCCATGAAAATCTCTTGCTCTTCAGCAAGAAACAGAATTTCTTTAGAGCATTTCTCGAGCATCTAAGAAATGTATGCAGTTCTTTTTAACCTGCAACCCTATAGACGGATTACTTCAAATTTAATTGCATTCCTTTAAGACCCAAGCAGGCTGGAAAATTTGAAGTAATTGAGCGAACCTTTTGTGGAGGCTTGCTAAAGTTTCTTAGCGCAGCTTCTGTTGAAACTCCGTCTGTTTGAGCGCCAGCGAGTTTAGGAGTTTTTAGATGCAAACTTAGAAAATTTTAAGCTGTAACTCTAGGCTGAGCGGATTACTTCAAATTTGCTTGTTCTCTGAAAACTAAACAGTGTAAGTTACTTTGCTTAAGTGAATTTAGGTCA
>JAWSUQ010000471.1:0-1654 GCA_033549265.1 Bacillota bacterium | reverse complement strand
ATAATATATCAAATTATTGATAATTAGTCAAGAGCAAATTCTAAAATTTCAATAGTAACCTCTTCATCTATAATTTCGATAATAGCATAGCTTGGATTACTGCTGCCTCGCGGATTAATCATGCTGCCTGGATTGATAAAATTAATGCCCTGTTCATTAAATAAAACCGCCTGATGAGTATGCCCAAATATTACAATATGAGCTTCTAATTCCTGAGCTCTGTAAATAATTCGATCTATTCCTTCTTTTATCCTATACTGATCTCCGTGGGTAAGCAAGATTTTTTTTTTGCCAATTTCAAATACTAGCTCTTCTGGTCCCTCTGTATAATAATCACAGTTTCCCTTTACTGCTTTAGCTTCCACACCCAATAGTTGCCCCAGCTTTACTCCATCGTGATACATATCTCCTGCGTGACACAAGAGATTGAGCTCCGGCGCGCGCTTTAGAACCTCATAGGCAGCTTCATAGCAATTATGGGTGTCACTGATAACCCCTATTCTAATCATTTTATCTTCCTTTTGCTACCTTTCCAATTATGTCATGAGCTTTGGCAACCGCCTTTGCTCTATGACTAATTTTATTTTTTTCCTCATCCGGCATTTGACCCATCGTAACCTTATATCCTTCCGGAATAAACAGCGGATCATACCCAAACCCTTTATCTCCTTTAGGCTCACTGGCAATTGTGCCTTCACATACACCTTCAACTATGATAGTAGCTCCCCCGGGGGGAGTGATGGCAATAGCACAGCAAAATCGGCCTGTCCTTTGCTCTGGAGGCACTTTAGCTAACAGCATTAGCAGCTTATCATTATTTGCCTGATCATCTCCATGGACACCGGCAAACCGAGCAGAATTAATACCAGGAGCCCCATTTAATGCATCTACCGCTAAGCCAGAGTCGTCTGCAACCGCTAAGATATTTGTAGCATTGGCTACATACTCAGCCTTCAAGGCAGCATTCTCAGCAAAGGTGCTGCCAGTCTCAGCTACCTCCTGCAGGAATGGATATTGTTCTATTCCTGTTATTTCGAAGCCTGTGTCCTTTAATAGCTCCTTAAATTCACTTATCTTTCCCTTATTTCTGGTAGCCAGTATTAGCTTCATTATTTGCTAGCTCCAATCTTCTCCCTTAAAGCCCCTAATGCGCCTTGTTGAATAGCTATCAAATCATTAATCCCTTTTTCAGCAAATGCCAGCATTTGCTCCATTTCCTTTCGAGAAAAGGGATGCTCTTCACCGGTCCCCTGAACCTCTACAAATTCTCCGTTTCCGGTCATTACTACATTCATATCTACCTCAGCCTTAGAGTCCTCCTCATAGCATAAGTCCAGCAATATCTCGTTATCTACGCGCCCAACGCTGGTAGCCGCCAGCCAATCCTTTAAAGGTAGCCTTTCAATTTTGCCCTGCTCTAACAGCTTGCCAAATGCCAAGGCGCAAGCTACAAACGCACCAGTAATAGATGCTGTCCGGGTGCCGCCATCAGCTTGAATTACATCACAGTCTATCATTATAGTTCTTTCCCCTAGGGCCACCAAATCCACCACTGCCCTTAAGGATCTGCCAATCAATCGCTGGATTTCCTGAGTACGGCCTCCTATCTTCCCCCGAGCAGCCTCCCGCACAGTTCTGGTCTGGGTGGCCCGGG
>JAWSUQ010000470.1:0-1665 GCA_033549265.1 Bacillota bacterium | reverse complement strand
CATTGAGTGCATAGCTGCCTTCTTATAGGCCGTTGGGTCGCTTTTCCGCAAGGCAATTGCTTCCTCCAGGCTCATCCCATGGGGGACATAGCCATTAACCGGATCATGGGCTGAGGTTTGGTCGGTGACCACATCAGGAATTACTCCCCGCTTCACCAGCTCTGGATAAATATCTGCTGCATTGCCAACCAAGCCGATGGACTTGGCTTCCTTCCTGGATACATAATGCTGCACCATTTCCAGGGCTGAGTCTAAATCTTCAGCCAACAAGTCACAGTACTCTTCCTTTATTTTGCGCTCAATTCGCTGCCGGTCCACCTCTATGATCAGAGCTACACCGCCGGCCATTTTAGCTGCCAGGGGCTGGGCTCCGCCCATACCGCCCATGCCAGCGCTTAAGATGAATCTGCCTTCCAGAGTGCCCCCAAAGTGCTGGCGGCCGCACTGGGCAAAGGTCTCATAGGTGCCCTGCAGGATGCCTTGGGCCCCAATGTAAATCCAACTACCTGCTGTCATTTGGCCATACATCATGAGGCCCTTGTCCTCAAGCTCCCAGAAGTGTTCCCAGTTGCCCCACTTGGGCACCAGGTTGGAGTTGGCGATAATTACCCTGGGGCACATCTCATGAGTGCGAAATATACCTACCGGCTTTCCTGACTGGACCAAAAGGGTCTCGTCATTGTCCAAATCCTTAAGTGACGCCAGGATGGCATCAAAGCACTCCCAGTTCCGGGCAGCTTTGCCTGTGCCTCCGTAAACTACCAGCTCTGCTGGATTCTCTGCCACCTCTGGGTCTAAGTTATTTTGAATCATTCTAAAGGCAGCTTCCTGCACCCATCCCTTGCACTGCTTTTCTTGTCCCCGTGGGGCTCTTATATTTCTAGTCATTTGTTATTCCTCCTAATCTTTTTATCTCAACTTCCATAGCTAAGCTAACTTTCTTCTAACTCTATAGACCTAAGGCCTGAACTACTGAGTTTTCCTTAATTATCCCTACTGCCTTTTCAATATCCAGATAGGCTACCCGGTCTTCACCCAGGGGTTCAATGTGCTGGCGCACTATTTCATAAGCAACAGCTGTCCCCTGTCCCAGCCGCTTTGGCTTAAACTCAATGCCTTGGGCAGCGCATAGCAGCTCTATGGCTAGCACATACCGGACGTTTTCCAGAATAGATCTGGCCTTTCTGGCCGCGATAGTGCCCATGCTGACGTGGTCCTCTTGGTTAGCTGAGGTGGGGATAGAGTCTACGCTGGCTGGGCTAGCCAGCACCTTGTTCTCTGACACCAGGGAAGCCGCTGTATACTGGGCTATCATATAGCCTGAGTTCAACCCGCCGGCGCAGGTTAAAAATGCCGGCAGCCTACTGAGCTGGGGATTTAACAGCCGCTCTATCCGGCGTTCACTGATGTTGGCCAGCTCTGACAGGGCTATGCCTAAAAAGTCCATCACCAGAGCTACCGGCTGACCGTGGAAATTGCCGCCGGAAAGCACCTCCCCCTCCTCCGGAAATATCAGGGGGTTATCGGTTGCAGAGTTGATTTCTGTCTCCACCACCTTTTGAGCATGGCTGATGGCATCCCTTGAGGCTCCATGAACCTGAGGCATACACCTTAAGGTATAGGCATCCTGGACTCTGTCATGGCTGACCTTTTCGGTGATTTCAC
>JAWSUQ010000469.1:0-1671 GCA_033549265.1 Bacillota bacterium | reverse complement strand
ATCGATAAGGTAGACCAAAAAGTTAAAGCCTATATTACGTTAACTAGAGAAAATGCAATAGCTCAGGCTAAGCTAGTAGATGAAAAGCTTGCGAAAGGTGAGGCAATTGCTCCCTTAGCTGGTGTGCCAGGAGCTTTAAAGGATAATATGTGTACTAAAGGAGTGCAAACTTCTTGTTCATCCCAAATTCTTAAGGGCTTTATCCCGCCTTATGATGCTACTGTAGTTAAAAAGTTAAGTCAGCAGGGAGCGGTAATAGTAGGGAAGCTCAATATGGACGAGTTTGCCATGGGATCATCAACAGAAAACTCGGGATTTTTTAAGACCCATAATCCATGGAATTTAAAGAAAGTACCGGGAGGCTCTAGTGGCGGCTCAGTAGCTTCAGTAGCGGCGGATGAAGCTATATTTGCCTTAGGGTCAGATACAGGAGGTTCTATCAGACAGCCTGCTGCCTTTTGTGGCGTAGTGGGATTAAAGCCTACATATGGTCTAGTGTCCCGCTTCGGCCTAGTAGCCTATGCCTCTTCGCTAGATCAGATTGGACCTGTAACCAAGGATGTTACGGATTGTGCCTTAGTATTAAATGCAATTTCTGGTCACGACCCTATGGATTCCACTTCAGCCAACCAAGAGGTTCCGGATCACACCAAGAGCTTGGTAGCGGATGTAAAAGGCTTAAAGATCGGGGTGCCTAAAGAATATTTTGCAGAAGGACTAGCTCCTGAGGTGCAAGAAGCTATCAAAAGGGCCTTGTCGACCTACGAAGAAATGGGTGCTATTATTGAAGAGACCTCTTTGCCTTCTACAAAGTATGCCTTACCGGCATATTATATTATTGCACCGGCTGAGGCCAGCTCAAATCTTGCTAGATTTGAGGGGGTTCGCTATGGATACCGTAACCATGATGCAGAAGACCTAATCAGCATGTCTAGTAAGACTAGAAGTGAAGGCTTTGGCGCTGAAGTTAAGCGAAGAATTATGCTAGGCACCTACGCATTAAGCTCTGGTTACTATGATGCCTATTATTTAAAGGCTCTTAAGGTTCGAACCTTAATTAAAAATGAAATAGATGAAGCTTTTAGCAAGTACGATGTGCTATTAACTCCAACAGCCCCAACAGTGGCATTTGACATTGGAGCTAAAGCTAATGATCCACTGACAATGTACTTATCTGACGTTTGTACTATTCCGGTGAATCTAGCTGGAGTCCCAGCTATCTCTATTCCATGCGGCTTCTCTAACGGATTGCCCATTGGCTTACAGCTAATAGGTAAAGCCTTTGACGAAAAAACACTACTAAGAGCAGCATATACCTTTGAGCAGAATACAGACTACCACCAGCAAAAAGCTGCTTTAGTTGAGAAATAGGGGGAAATAGCATGAGTGATTATCTAGTAACTATCGGATTAGAGGTACATATCGAGCTGAAAACCAATTCGAAGATTTTTTGTGGCTGCAGCACTGCCTTTGGCGGGGAGCAAAACACCCGGGTTTGTCCAATTTGCCTAGGTATGCCCGGAGTACTTCCGGTATTAAATAAAAATGTAGTGGAATACGCCATGATGGCAGGACTAGCTTTAAATTGTGAAATAGCATCGTTCAGTAAATTTGATCGCAAAAATTATTATTATCCGGACCTGCCTAAGAACTTTCAAACCTCTCAGTATG
>JAWSUQ010000468.1:0-1694 GCA_033549265.1 Bacillota bacterium | reverse complement strand
GTGTACTAGAAGATAGCGAAATAGAGTTAACCAAGGGAAAAGTGTTTAATGTGCCTGCTGGTACACTTCATTCATTACGCTCTGACAATGAACTATATGTTGCTTCTTTCTTAATTCCTGTTATAACTGAAGAAAGATAACTTGCCTATTAAAGAAGGAGAGTAACTACGATGACATTATGGGGGATTTTTATTAGTGCATTTTTAATAGGTTTTTCTGGAGCGATGATGCCTGGCCCTATGCTAGGGGTTACAATTGACGGTAGTTTAAAAGATGGTTTTAAGGCAGGTCCGCTGGTTGTCTTAGGGCATGGAATGCTGGAATTTGTGCTAATACTAGTTATGGCTTTTGGGCTAAGAGACTTCTTTTCTAACTCAACAGTTGCCGGTTATATTGGTGTAACAGGAGGAATCTATCTGGCATGGATGGGATATGGAATGATAAAGTCCAGTATTCAAAAGACTGTTTCTTTAGAAAGCCAAGGTACTAAAAAAATAAGCGGAAGAAGCCTGGTCCTGGCAGGAGCGGTTGTAAGTGCAACTAACCCATATTTTATCCTATGGTGGGCAACTACAGGCATAGAACTGGTACGGCAATCCTTTGTTTTTGGAATCATTGGGGTTTTTGTATTTTTCATAGGTCATATCCTAGCAGATTTAACATGGTTCTCTGCCATTTCAACTGCATTCTCAAAGGGACAAAAGCTTATTAACGATGATATTTATCGTAGACTCATTTTACTACTAGGTTTATTTATTTTAGGGTTCTCCTCATATTTTATCTGGAGTGGGTGGGGAATGCTATTTAGTAGTTAAGTAAATTCTACTTAAAGGTTTAGAGTATAACAAAAGAGCTTTCCATGGGGAACTGAACTGCCACTTTTCAAGTTAAAACGGAAAATGTTCTGAGATATGTAGCGTCAATCAATTAATTGACGCTATATTTATGTACTGATTTAACCGGTTGCTCATCTAACCAAAAAAGTGAAGAAGTGCTTAAAGCCGAAATTGATATGGAAATGGAAGCTGAACAAAAGCTAAGAGAAAAGCTTGAAGCAGAAATTAGAGCACAAATGAAAGCTGAACAGAGTCCAAATGAAGAGCTTGAGGAAAGTAGCTTAGGGACACAAAACTCAGGGAACTCACCTATTGTCTTATCTGTACTAATGACGATTGATGAAATCAAAATTAAATTTAGCGGCAGGTGAAAACTTTTCTTTTAGCAGTTATCAAGGACTAGAACTTTAAGGCTGGGGCGATAATTCATTCAGACAATTGGGGATAGAGGTGCTAATGATTTAAGTGATTTTACATTGATTTCCTCCCCAGCCCCATAAATTATTTTCAATATCTATAGCATATATTTGATCTCTCCCATTTGCCCAAATAATATTAGCTAATATTTTTACCGGTTTATCACCATAGGTTAATAGTTCATCAAGTATACTCCCCCCAACAAAATAATGAGCCTAAGCGGTGTTAATAGCTAACACAGAAAACGGTTGCCTTCTCATAGTTAACTTGCTAGTGTTTTAACAAAAGTCTCTCAAAAAATGAGAGACTTTTTTTTGCGCAGCTTTGAATTATACAAGAAAATAAGAGTTAATCGTTTGTTATAAATTAAAACTTAGGTTCGCTAATTTATATCTTTACAGCGAAAAAAATAAATAGTATAATAAAAATGACTACATTAGT
>JAWSUQ010000467.1:0-1699 GCA_033549265.1 Bacillota bacterium | reverse complement strand
CGCCGCATCATACCACTGATAGTAACTACAACCACTATTAAAATGGGAAAGAGCACTAAGGTTGCTAGGCTTAGCTGCCAATCCATGATAAAGATGAATATCAGCACCCCAAAGATAGTAATACCCTGCTCGATTAATTGAGAAGAGCCCATCACAATCATCTGCTGCAGGCTGTTGACGTCACTAATGACCCTGGACATTATTCTGCCGGTTATATTCTGTTCATAGTAGCGGGTGGAGAGACGATATAGATGGTTAGTCAAGTCCTTACTTAAGTCATATAATACATCCTGGGCAATTTTAAAGTTCAGCTTGACCCTGTACCAGTTCAGCAAGGATTTTGTCCCCAGCAAACCTACTGTAAGGGTTATGATCAGGCTTAATTGCTCCATGTCGCCTGAAAGTATTATTTTATCTATCACTATTCTGGTTATTTGGGGGACTATCGTAGTAACTGCTGCAGAAAATACCATCAACAAGGATATAATGGTCACTTGCAGCCAATATGGCCTTAAATATTTTATAAATCTTATTAATGCATCCAACAGCTTCCCCCCTGTCTTTTGTGTCTTCTTCACTTTAATTAGCGCAGGCCAAGCTTTTTAACTCCTGTTAACTGCTGCTCCTCTAGGGAAAGGTTCTTACCCTGAGCCAGCAACTTAAAGGTATCCCCCATCCCTCCAGGCATGATCAGCTGCTTTATCTGCTGCTGCCTTTTAAATCTTTCTAAATCAAATTCCTTTTGTCCTTCCTCTTCTAGCCGCTCTAAGATGCCAATAGCCAATAAAAACTTGCCTTGAGTAGTATAGCCTAAGTTTTCAAGCCCAAATAGCTTACCGTATTCCATGAGGGAGGTAAAATTCACATGGGCAGTAATATCTCGAGCCCCTATATTTTCTAAGGGATTTTCCTTTACCTGGTGTCTTTCATAGCAAAGCAATGTTCCATCAAAGCGATGGGGCACCACTAGCTCTTGAGATAGATATCCATAATCTATGGTAAGAATATATCCCTTTTGCAAGGCCTGGCTTACTTCTTCAAGCCATTTTACCCCTGCTAGGTTTATCTCTATTATTTGCCCCTCCTCTAGCTGTAGCTGGGCAATTTCAGCAAACTTAAGCAGCTTATTAGAGGCAGGGATACTAAATTCTTGAATTAAATTATCTTGCTCATCAAGATTAACCATCGCTTCCATCATACCTTTGTCTGTATTTTGAACCATGTGGACTGGAAAAGCATCTATTAGTTCATTGCTGATAATACAGCCAATAAAAGGTTCTTTAGCTACCTCTTTTATATTTTCTACCCAACGAACCTGCCTTAAGCTAATCCCTGCCGCTAGCAGAGTTTCTTGCTGGTGCTTTTGTAGGTTTGGGCTTATTTCAATGATGGCATAATTCAGTGCCCCATAGGCCTCTAGATTTGTATTTTCTAGATACATAATAATATCTCTGGCCCAAAGCCCCTTTCCTGCACCGTACTCCACCACATTAAAGGGACTAGGTCTTTCTAACCTTTCCCATATTTCCAATAGCTGCCTGCCCATCATCTCACCAAAAATGCTACCTACATGGGAGCTGGTATAGAAGTCTCCTGCTCCACCAATTTTTTCCCTGGCAGAAGTGTAATAGCCCCATTGGGGATGATAAAGGGCTAACTCCATAAAGCGCTGAAAAATAATAGGTCCTGAATTTTTAAT
>JAWSUQ010000466.1:0-1706 GCA_033549265.1 Bacillota bacterium | reverse complement strand
TTAGGGAGCTGGGTTGAATTAAATCCCAGCCACGCCAAAAAAATTATTGAAAAAGGCCATGAGATTGGTAATCATACCTATAATCATCCACAGCTGACTAAGTTATCGAAGGAAAATGTTATTAAAGAGATTACAGCTGGAGAAAAAATTATCGAAGATATAACCGGCCATAATCCTAAGCCTTTATTTAGACCTCCGTATGGAGCAACAAATAACACTGTTTTGCAGGCCATTTTGGAGTCAGGATATCAATATAGCGTTATGTGGAGTATTGACACTAGGGACTGGACAGGAATCTCGGTCAAAGAAATAATCCAGAAGGCAACTACTAACCTCCATCCGGGGGCCATAATCCTGATGCATGTAAATAATAACAATACCCCTGAAGCTTTACCAGCTATAATAGATAATATAATAGCAGAAGGTTATACCCCAGTGACACTTAGCCAGTTAGATATTCAAAATAATATTGCAGCAATAACCCCTAAATCTCCTATGGTTGAGGAAAAAATAATGACCCCTATAACTGAAGTAAAATATCAGAGCTCGTTGATGCCCAATGTTAAGCTGGAAGTAAATGCAGTTGATTGGAATTGTGTTGAAACACCAAGACTGCACAAAAATAGAACATATATTTCGGCTAGAGATGTTGCAAACATATTTAATGGTGAAATTGTTTGGGATGGCATCCAAAAAGTGTTAATCATTAATATAAATGATAAGAAGTTCAAGTTTCATATAGACGGCAAGGCAGAAATAAACAGTTCTGTCATAAAAGAAGCTGAAAGCGCTATCCTGATTAATAATCGCGCCATGATACCACTTTATGTTGTGGCTAAAGAGCTAGGACTTCAGTTAACCTGGCAAGGGGATAAAAAGATTGTTACTATTATCATATAAATTCTAGACTTCCCCTTCGTTGTTTTCGATTATTTGTTTAGCCGTACTTAGAGATTTTTCGTCAGTGACAACGGTCAGCAAAATATTGGGGCTAATTAATCCTCCAGCTCCAGCCATTCCACTAGAAGCAATATCCGCTGCCGCTAATGGTCTAGCATTGGGAGATAGTTCGTCACCACCTGTTTGAGTAATGCTCGTTAATCCCGCAGCTTGATCTGTTAAAGGATCATTAATGTGGCTAATGGGTTCTGTTGGAAATTCACTAACCCGGTCCACCTGAACAGTTTCAAAACCTTCATCTAACAATTCTTGTTGTGCTTGAAGTGCCTTATGGATAGTATTAAATGTAGCCAAAATTGAAGGCATCTTTATATCCTCCTTTTTATCAGTTGTTGAATTTTGGTTAGATTTTACCAATAGGTGTTTCTTCTAATAGTATACTCAATGATAGTTTATTTTAAATGTAGCAAAAAGATACTTTGTCTAAAAAGAGGATTTATTGCTTTTTTATTGTAATATGTGTATAAATAATCAAAGGAGGTTACGAAATTGAACCTGCAGCAGATTAAAGAAAAGGCAAAAGATTCTCTTCTTCCAGTTTGTAAGGTTTGTCCAGAATGTAATGGTAGAGCCTGCGCGGGCAAAGTGCCTGGTGTAGGAGGAGTTGGTACAGGAAAGTCTTTTCAAAACAATTATGAGGATTTAGCTCGTATCCGTCTTAATATGACTACGATCCATGATAAGATGCCCCAGATGCAGTGTAACTTATTTGGTTATGAGTTAGCTGCCCCTATTATTGCTGCACC
>JAWSUQ010000465.1:0-1725 GCA_033549265.1 Bacillota bacterium | reverse complement strand
CGATGCTGCAGGCATATTTGCTTAACGCCAACAACACAGGAGAGGATATTAGTGGATTAGCCTTAGAGTTTCTTGGTATCCAATGGAGCCCAGAAGAGGCAAACAGTTTAGAACAAACTTTAGCGGCTAAAGCGCATCTTACCCAAAGGTTAGTATTAGAACTTGAACCAAAGCTTTCAGAAATGGAGCTTACCAAGCTGTATGAAGAGATAGAACTACCTTTAACGGTTATCTTAGGGCAAATGGAGCTGGAGGGAATTAAACTCCACCAAGAGGAACTAAAGCATATGGAAAGAGAGCTAGAGCAGGGAATTAGCACCTTAGAGCAGGATATCTTTCAACTGGCGGAAGAAAGCTTTAATATCAACTCTCCTAAGCAGCTGGGGGTAATTCTATTTGAAAAGTTATCTCTGCCAGCATTGAAGAAAACAAAGACAGGCTATTCTACCAATGCAGAGGTATTAGAAAGCTTGGTTGACAGGCATCCCATAATTCCCAAGCTGTTGGACTACCGTCAGCTGGTGAAACTTAAAACTACCTATGTTGATGGACTTCAGAAGCTGATGGACCCTAAAAGCAATAGGGTGCATACAACTTTTAATCAGACAATTACTGCCACTGGCCGTTTAAGCAGTACCGAGCCAAACCTGCAAAATATTCCAATCCGGATTGAGCAGGGACGAAAGATTAGAAAAGCTTTTATTCCCCAGACTGAGGACAGGATTTTAATTGCTGCCGATTATTCTCAAATCGAGCTCAGAGTGCTGACCCATATTTCTGAAGACGCCAAGTTAATGGAGGCTTTCAAAGAGGGTCAAGATATTCACACCAAAACAGCCTGTGAGGTTTTTCAGGTTAGCCCTGAAGAGGTAACTAGTGAGCTGCGCCGAAGGGCCAAGGCCGTAAACTTTGGCATCGTCTATGGTATTAGTGATTTTGGATTAAGCCGTGATTTGGGGATTCAAAGAGGGGAAGCAAAGCGATATATTGAAAATTATCTGGCCAACTATCCGGGAGTAAAATCGTATCTTGAGAATGTAGTGAAGGAAGCTAGAGATAAAGGATATGTAACTACACTATTGAATAGAAGAAGGTATTTACCTGATTTACTAAGTAGGAACAAAAATATTCAGAACTTTGGTGAGCGCACTGCTATGAATACGCCAATTCAAGGAAGTGCAGCAGATATCATTAAGCTGGCAATGATTGAAGTAGATAGTATGTTGAACCAAGTAGATTTAGATTGCAAACTGCTGCTGCAGGTGCACGATGAGTTGATTTTTGATGTGGCTCGAAAAGATCTAGAAGAAGCAGCTAAATTAATCAAAAGGACTATGGAAGAGGCCTTACCTCTGTCGATACCGTTACAGGTAGATGTTAAGTACGGACCAAATTGGTATGAAATGACCGAGATGGACTAGGGATGCTTCCGAGGTTTTAATAAAAGGAGGGTAGCATTAATGCCTGAGTTACCAGAGGTAGAAACAGTTGTAACAACATTAAGACCTAAATTAATAGAACGAGCAATTACTGGCGTAGACGTTTTTCTGCCTAAGATGATTAAGTTTTGTGATGTAGATGAGCTACGGCATGAAGCTATTGGGCAGAAGATTCTTGACATAACCAGAAGGGGAAAATATTTTATCATCTCTATTACTAATAATTGGCTAATTGTTGGCCATTTGCGGATGACTGGACGCTTGACTGTTGGGGAAAAAGTCAATC
>JAWSUQ010000464.1:0-1798 GCA_033549265.1 Bacillota bacterium | reverse complement strand
CAAGCCTAAAGCGACTGCAATGGGAGCCCCAATCAATAGTAAAATTATCATTGTTATAAATAAAGTGGGAGCCATTGTGTCACCTCCTTAATATGAGCTTCTCTAGCTCAGCTAATGAATTAAGAATCAGTAATATTCCACTTAACGGAATTACAATATAAACATATGCCATTGGTAACTGTAAAACTGCGGAAAATTGAGTCAAAGAACTAGATAAAAAGTTCCAACCGTAAAAAGCTATTATCCCATAAAAAACACAGCTTAAGATAATTGCAATTACTTTTACTATTACCCTTAGCTTTTCGGGCAATAGATCCACGAAAAATTCAACTAAGGCATGTGCCTTTTTTTCAATAGCTAAGGCTGCACCTAAGAAAGTAATCCAAACCATCATATAGCGGGAAATCTCTTCTGACCACGGCAGAGGCTTACTCAAAACAAATCTAAAAATTACTTGAGCAAAAACTACCAGCACCATACTTGCGAGGATAAAGTTTAAAAAGTATTTAAAAGCATTATTAATTTTGTGTATTCTACTAGCTATCATAACTATACTCCTTCATCAAAGTAATATTAGGAGAGGTTAATCTTATTAAAGGGCCCACTACTGCGAGTGAGCCCCAATCAAAACAATTTAAAATTAATTAGTTTCAAGAACCTGCTGAATAATGTCAGCTCCTATTTCATCTGCGTACTTATCGTACACTGATTTAACTTTTTCACGGAATAATGTAGTGTCAGGATTTGAGACAGTCATACCTTGTTCCGTCATTTCATCCATGTAAGCCAATTCCGCTTCCATTAACATTTCTCTTTCTATTTCACCATATTTTAAAGCTAGCTCTTTAAAGGTAACTTGAATATCTTCAGGGAATGAGTCCCAAACTTGCTTGCTAATCATTAATACCATTGGTGAATAGTTATGATTTGTCATCGATAAATGTTGCTGCACCTCATATAATCTTGAGGTGCTGATAATGGCTAAAGGATTTTCTTGACCATCAATTGCTCCTTGTTGCAAGGAGGTAAACACCTCTGCAAAAGCCATCGGAGTAGGATCAGCACCTAATGCTTTCCAAGCATCCATATGAATTGGATTTTCCATAGTTCTGATCTTAAGTCCTACTAAATCTTCAGGCTTTTCTACAGCTCTCTTTGAGTTTGTTAAGTTTCTAAAGCCATTTTCCCAGAACGCTAATCCTATTAAATCTTGATTAGTAGTACTATCTAATAGCTGTTGACCAATGTCACCATTTAATACCTTAACCGCATGGTCACGATCCTTAAATAAAAATGGCAGGTCAAATAGCTTCATTTGTGGTACAAAATTTCCTGTCACGGCTGAAGTAGATAGAACAATGTCCATGGTTCCTATTCTTGCACCTTCAATCATTTCTCTTTCCCCACCAAGACTGGCTTCAGGGAAAACATCAAGCTTTACACGTCCGTTTGTTTTTTCTTCAAGCTCTTTTGCCATTTCAATTAGCTGAGTATTCATTGGGTGTGAAGCGGCAGCAACATGACCAGCTTTTAATTCCCATGTTTGTTCAGTGTTACCTTGCTCCTGGGGCTCTGATCCACAACCTGCAGTTATTACTGCTAATAGTACTACAAATAATAACATTCCTATTAATTTCTTATTTTTCAACTTAACTTTCCCCCTCAATAAATAATTCTTATTTTTTCGCAAAAAAGAGACTTCTTATTAGTTAGTTTCAAGCACCTGCTGGATAATGTCTGCACCAATCTCATCAGCATACTTATCATATACCGACTTAACCTTTTCACGGAATAAAGC
>JAWSUQ010000463.1:0-1802 GCA_033549265.1 Bacillota bacterium | reverse complement strand
CATTATAATAGGGGTAGACCATTTCCCCCTAATTTTTTGACACAAGGTAATCCCATCAATTACTGGAAGCATTAGATCAAGAATTATTAAGTGATAATTTTGTTGGGTCACCTTATCCCAGGCCGTTCCACCGTCGAATGCTGTATCTACCTGATAGCCCTCCTGCTCTAAGCTTTTTTTCAAGCCTTTTACTAATAATCTTTCATCATCTACAAGCAAGAGCTTCACCATTTGTTTTCACTCCAATCAATTAACGAATTAACTTTTTTCTATAATAGCCTGAATATAGAGCACCTAATGGATTATGGGCTAACACCCTGTCCTTTACTACTAATGTAGATACTGGAGCTTCTGAATGCTGGGTAAATAAAATATCATGCCCTACACAAAGCCCGATAATTAAGTTTAGGTCAGTCTTTTCCTTATTTAATATCATTGCCTGCCCTACCGGATTACAAACTGCTTCATATCTTCCTTCTTTTACCTTTGGCACAGAAAATGTTTCCTTACTAATACTCCCATTTTTACAGCATACTGATGCTACTTTAAATTTCTGCCCAAAGTAATCAGAAATCAGCTTTGCTTCTTCGCTAAGTCCAAAGCAAAAAGCCAAGCCAATTTTTTGGTAACCCATCATTTCGCAATATTTATATACCTCTTCAAATCTCGTTAACTGGCAATAGTAATTTGCTTCCAACTCACTAGATATAGTTACTGCATTTCTATCAGCAGGATTTTCGTACTTTTGTAGGCACTCCTCCTGTAAGTTATGGCAAACCTTTTCTCCCAAATAGCAGTTTTTATCATTACATTGAGCACAATTCACTTTTTATCAGCCTCCCTTTTCCCCATATAATTATTCATAATAGGGGAAAAATCCTCTAATAAAATAAGAGCTCTATTAAAAGTCCTTTAGTATCCAAGGTACTTCTAGAGCTCTTTTTATCCTATTCTTTATATGAATTATTAATATATTATTGATTAGGCTTCTTCATAACTCCATCTACACCAAAGTGATCTGATCTGCTTTTTTCTGCAAAGGTCTTACAGCATGTTTCCATACAGCTATTTACTGGAGTAGGTGCTGCAGTACTTGCTTTAGGGGCATCAAAAGTATCATCAGCATTGGCGCCTACTGCATCAGAGGTTACTAAAATTTTATTTGCAACACATACATTTCCTTGAGACCAGTAGTGACAGTTGTTAACGCTACACATAATTGTCATGTCTTTTCACCTCCTCTCTGCCAATAGTGTACCAAAGAGAAGCTGAAATTATCCTTTGTAAAATTACCTAGCCTTTTCTTTTAACACTCTGGCTACAGATGATATGATGCTTATTCCTACAGCAATGGCACCTGCGGTAAAGAGCGTCTGCAATCCTAGCTCAATCCCTGTTGAAACTTCTCCATTAGTAAGGGCTAGTATCGTATTATAGGCCTTTAAACCAGGAACTAATGGAATAAATCCTACAATTACAAATATCGTAACAGGAGTTTTATAAATCCTGGCAAATATTTCACCAAGAATGGCAATAATCATGGCAGAAAACAAGGTGGCCAATAAAGGAGGTTGGCTTGTGATGATCAAAGAATAGCCAATCCAGCCTAGTGCTCCAGTAACTCCGCAGGCTATTAGGGTGTTCCTGGGCACTTGAAAAATTAATCCAAAGAGTAATGAAATAAAAAAAGCCAGTATTATTTTAAACATTATATTTCCTCCTAGCCAAAAAGATGAAAGGACGCGGCTACTCCTGCTGCTATAGCTACTGATATCCAAAAGGCTTCAAAGGTGCGAGCAACC
>JAWSUQ010000462.1:0-1824 GCA_033549265.1 Bacillota bacterium | reverse complement strand
CCAACAACAGAGGGGTGATCCATGAATCTCTCCCACCCAGCAGAATATCGTCTACAAAAATGCGGGCAAATACTGGAATAGCTATCCCAGGAACAACTAAAGTAAGTCCTACAAGGATTATGTAGATCAAAGCCGTTTTTGAGCCTTTTAAACGTCTTTTTAGTGAGGAGATAATGCTAGGTCTATGGTTATTTTTTTGAAACTGGGGTGTTGTATTAAAGGTTAGGGCTATTCCAGTAAAGGATTGATAAAATTCCGCTTCAGTTAAAATCCTGCTGCCAGAGGCCGGATCGTTCAAAAAGACTTTCCCCTTATGAAAACCCTCTAACACTAAGAAATGATTAAAATTCCAGTGGACAATTAACGGCATTTCCATTTTTTTTAAAGCTTCTGGTTCTTTACGATAACCCTTGGCCTCTAGCCCATATTTTCTAGCAGCTTTTAAAATGTTACTAGCTTTGCTGCCATCTCTTGACACACCACAAGCTATTCTTAATTCCTCTAACGGTATATATTTACCAAAATAAGCTAAAACCATAGCTAAAGAAGCGGCTCCGCATTCAACTACCTCCATCTGTAGTACCGTTGGAACCTTAGCTCTATTGACACTTTTCACCTTTATCACCTCGCCACTTTTAGGCCCTTATTAACGCGTTATGTGTTGCTACTAATACCTTGCTCTAACGAACTACACCTTTCAGAAATGGCAACGCCTTGCTGATAGGTTTTTCGCTGTTGGTAATTACTGCGCTTTGAATAATAGTACCACTATGGATTGATATCGGAGGCCCTTCTGGAGTTGACCACCTATAACCGCTTGCAGTATTTCTATCGGGAATCAGGTCAATTTTAACCATTAATGAAGCCCCTTTCCCTGCCAGGAAAGTTGCTAGATTTTCGTTTTCCAGCGTTTGCATTATACTTTTGGTGGTAGCTGGATATTCTGAAACGGAAATAACTCTTCCCATCATAAAGCCATACTCTTCTTTATTCACAATAGTAGGAGATACTTGAGCTTCCATCCCAGGCATAATGATACCTCCTTGCTCAGCAGGAACATAGATTATTGCTTCCAGCTTGACTGTATTGCCATATTGTTCTAGTGTAGCAAGGGGCTCTCCCGGCTGAATAATATTTCCTTTTTGAATATCCAGCTCTAATATACGTCCATCTATTTGGGATACAATTTGAGACTGATAAATTAACTCTTCTTGCAGTTTTATCACTTGATTCTCCATCAATTTATACTCAGGCGAATCTACGCTTTGATTATTCTTTATCTGGTCAAGAGTAATCAGAAGGCTATTAATTTCCGAGACAAGCCCTGGTATTTCGATTCTTGCTATTACATCTCCCTTTTTCACTAGATCCCCATGCTTATACCTAACATCAATAACCTGGCCGGAGGCGTGATGCTGCAAAGAAAAAACCCCTCCATTATGTAAGAGAATCCCATGTCCATCTATTTTCGAAGGAATAGTACCTAAAAAAGACCAAGTAACCACAGTGATTAGAATGCTAACAAGGGCTATTAGCGCAAACCAGGCTCTAGGGGAGGTTACTTTTATCAATTCATCTAGTTGCTCTGGAGATGAAAGCCTTTCCAGAGGTACTTCACGAAATATACTTTGACTCACTATTGGCACCTCCATTTACAGTTAAATTAAAAGATAAACTGCTACTTCTCAAGATATTCAAATTCCCCATTCTGTAATTTTTTAAGCACCACCAGGTCACCCACATCATCCCCCGTCTCATTAAATTCATGGATACCGGTTACCCCTGGCCATGGACCTAAGTTTCTTAATTCTTTAGATACTGTAG
>JAWSUQ010000461.1:0-1835 GCA_033549265.1 Bacillota bacterium | reverse complement strand
GTAGCAATCGTAGGTCTAAACGACGAGCCTAAGAAGACAATTGTAACAGGAGTAGAAATGTTCCGTAAGCTGTTAGATCAGGCTCAGGCAGGAGACAACATAGGAGCATTACTAAGAGGCGTTGACAGAAAAGACATCGAGCGTGGCCAAGTACTAGCGAAGCCAGGAACAATCAAGCCTCACACAAAGTTTAGTGCAGAGGTATACATCCTAAGTAAAGAAGAGGGTGGCCGACATACACCATTCTTCAATGGCTACAGACCCCAGTTCTATTTTAGAACAACAGACGTAACTGGTGTTGCTAACCTACCAGAAGGTGTGGAAATGGTAATGCCTGGGGATAACATTAAGATGAGCATCGAGCTTATTACCCCAATCGCTATTGAAGAAGGTCTGCGTTTTGCGATTCGTGAAGGTGGAAGAACAGTAGGCGCTGGTGTAGTATCTGCGATTCTGTAGTATGATGAATTTTAAGTTAGCTTAAATATATGAAGTGGGGAGTGGAGTAGATCAAAATGAGCTCTATGCTTCCCACTATTTACTTTTTTATATACTTCTCCTTACAAAAATGGTTATAATTTGACAAGGCTGGGAAAAATATTGACAGTATGTCTGTGGTGTGATAAATTATATTAAGTACGATTTACACATAATGGTGTAAGTGTGTTCTAAAGTTGCGTTCTATCGTCAATGAGTTTTTGGGGAGGTGAGTCCTGCTGCCGTATAAGTAAAAGGCGATAGATTCAAATAGAAGGCAGGCAGGTTAAGGGGATGCGAGTAGGAATTACTTTAGCATGTACTGAATGCAAGCAGAGAAATTATTCTAGTAACAAGAATAAGCGGAACAACCCAGAGCGTTTAGAGGTGAAGAAATACTGCAAATTCTGCAAAGCTCAGACATTGCACCGCGAAACTAAGTAGTAATAAAAAAGTTTGCTTTATGGCAAGCATTTGAGTAGGAGATGTGAAAGAGATGGCTGTTAAAAAGGCTGCGCAAGTTCAACAGGAGCCGGGCATAGTAGAAAAGGGCAAGAAGTTTTTTCGAAATGTACTAGCTGAGCTGAAAAAAGTACACTGGCCTAATCGTCCACAGCTAATTGCTTATACTGGAGTAGTATTAGGTGCAGTAGTTTTGGTGTCGGCACTTATTTGGTTAATGGACTCAGTGTTAAGTGGATTGCTTTCTTTAATTATCTAATTGTAAGATAGAGAAGTCAAATAGTGATAGGGGGTGAGGGGCCTGGCGCTTGAGGTCCCTGCTAGTTAATGGAAAAAAACTGGTATGTTGTGCATACCTATTCTGGGTATGAGAACAAGGTGAAAGCCAACTTAGAAAAAAGAGTAGAATCAATGAACATGGAAGACAAGATTTTTCGTATCCTAGTACCTATGGAAGACGAAATTGAGGTTAAGGATGGGAAGAAAAAGCTGACTAAAAAGAAGGTCTTCCCCGGTTATGTTTTGGTGGAGATGGTCATGACCGATGAATCTTGGTACGTGGTTAGAAATACCCCAGGAGTAACTGGTTTTGTTGGTTCTGGCTCCAAGCCAGTACCCCTGCACAAAAATGAGGTTGCCAAGATACTTAAGCAAATGGGCGAAGAAGAGCCTAGAGCGAAAGTTGATTTTAGCCTAAAGCAAAACGTGCGCGTAATTGCTGGTCCTTTTGAAAACTTTATTGGTACTATTGATGAAATTTATCCTGAAAAGGGTAAACTTAAAGTTCTGGTTTCTATGTTTGGCCGCGAGACTCCGGTTGAGCTGGAATTTGACCAGGTACAAAAAGTATAGAGCTTATGTGAATTTAGATAAGGAGGTGTAATGAAATGGCAAAG
>JAWSUQ010000460.1:422-1846 GCA_033549265.1 Bacillota bacterium | reverse complement strand
CTTTTTTTTCTCCATAGGCAGGAGCATAAAGATTAGTTTTTACTCTAATTACTCCCTCAATTGCTGTCTCAGTTTTCTGTATTTCCTCAATATTTTGCTCTATTGAAAGCTGATCAGGATGTGGATGCGAATAACCATGATTCCCTATTTCATGTCCTTTTGCTGCAATTTCTTTTACGAGCTCTTGATTTTTTTCAACCCACTTGCCACTTAAAAAAAAGGTGGCTTTTGCTTCTTTTGTCTCTAGCACCTCAAGCATTTTGGGGACATATTCCTCACCCCAATCAACATTTATAGTTAATGCCATTGCCTTCTTGCCAGAGTCTCCCTGATAGATTGGTTCAAATTTTGTAGTTGGAACTATTAATGTTCTCATAGAGTAAACGTAAATGGCCCATACGAGAAGTACACAAACAACTAAGAGAAAACTAAATCTGATTGCTTTTCTTTTTGAAACAAATAATACCTGCAACTTATCCCCCTCCCTTTCTACTAGTATTTATGTTATCCATTATTAAAATATTACCCTTCTCTTCCTAAAATCCAAATAGATATTTTGGCACCTTCTACAGCAGCCTTCACAATAATGAGTTCTTCTTTGGTATTCTTAAATTTAAAGTCTATATGCCCCTCTGCTACTGCAGCATCCATATTAGGAGGTACATACCTAACTGGTTTTGAATGTCCATGCCTTTCTAATACTTCTAAATTACTTTTCCTAACAGCATTATATAAGGTGGATGATACCTGGCAGACTCCTCCTCCTATGCCTAAAGCAAGATTCCCGCCTATTATTACTGGTGCAGGCTGATAACCCTTGCTTAAGGTTCGGGGTCCAGTGGTCAAGTTGAATGAAAAAGTATGCTTCGGTTTTACAATAGTATTATTAATAGCACTTATAGCTAGCTTGATGTTTTGATAACGCTGAGGGCTTCCAGCAAAATAGGTAGTATAAGCTCCTAATACCTTAGTAGTCTTTTTTAGTTCTTCCGTAGTTATTGCTGGTTCTACTATATAAGTAATTAAATTGAGATTTGTATTAGGCGGACTATATAGAACTAATCCAATAGTACTCTCCTGGTCTACAATGAGGCCTGCTTTGCTCTGGGAAATTTCGCCAGTCCTCTTAGTCAATTCAGCATTTTGTGGTTTTCGTTCCGTCTCTAAGGCTAATAGCTCCACAATTTGACTGACTTCCTGCGGCAAATATCCTTCCATGTTAATTCCTTCTAAAAAGACGTTTTCAGCCACACCATGGGATTGCCTATTATAATAATCATAAGCCTTAAAAAGGAAAATTGTTATTATCCCAATACTTATTACTGCTACAAAAAAAAACAATATATATCGCCGCCAGAGTCTAGAACGCTTCAAAAAAAATACCTCCCACCATTTATCTCTGACAAAAATATATTTAGCTCAAC
>JAWSUQ010000460.1:0-412 GCA_033549265.1 Bacillota bacterium | reverse complement strand
AGAACCATAAACCAAAAGTTTATGGATCTCTTATTAGTTTTCTTTACTTTCAGTCTGCTCTTTTAAAGCAGCCTTTCTTGATAAATTAACTCGGCCTTGCTTATCTATCTCAGTAACTTTAACTAAAACTTCATCTCCAACGTTAACCACGTCTTCTACCTTGGCAACTCTAGTTTCATCAAGCTGAGAAATATGCACTAGACCTTCTTTACCTGGCAATATTTCAACAAAGGCACCAAAATTCATTAATCTTGATACTTTTCCTAAGTATATTCTACCTACTTCAACTTCAGCTACAATGCTTTCAATTATCTTTAAAGCTTTTTCACCTGCAGCCACATCGCTGGTAGCGATAAATACTTTTCCGTCATCTTCAATATCAATTTTAACCCCTGTTTCATCGATAATCTTT
>JAWSUQ010000459.1:0-1849 GCA_033549265.1 Bacillota bacterium | reverse complement strand
TAAGAAAGCAATTTATCCAGAATGAGCTACCTGATGTATTAGATCTACTTACTATCAGCGTTGATGCAGGCTTAGGCTTTGATGCAGCTTTGGTAAAGGTGGTGGAAAAAACTGACGGGGTATTGAAAGGTGAATTTTCTAAGCTGTTACAAGAAATCAAGAAAGGTAAAGCCCGAAAAAATGCAATGAAGGATATGGCTGAACGCTGTCAGGTAAATGATCTAAGTACCTTTGTAGGAGCTTTAGTGCAGGCGGATCAATTGGGGGTAAGTATTAGCAATATCCTGAGAATCCAAGCGGAGCAAATGCGATTAAAGAGGAGGCAGCTAGCTCAAGAAAAGGCAATGAAAGCACCAATAAAGATGCTCTTTCCCCTTATCTTCTTCATTTTTCCTACCATATTTATAGTATTGTTAGGGCCTGCCCTAATTCAGTTATTTGAAACATTTGCTAAATAAAAGAACGATATTTATAGTGAAGTATAAATTATAGTGCCAGGAGTGCTGTGAGGAGTGTGATGATGAAAGCTAAAAGTATAACCTATAAAGTTATTAATGAAACAAAGCAGCAAACCCTGGGCTGGCAGGTAGAAATAGCAAGTACCTTTTTTACTAGACTTAAGGGCTTATTGGGCCGGCCAGAGCTGGCTATAGGTTCAGGGTTAATCATCAAGCCCTCCAATAGCATTCATAGTTTTTTTATGAAGTTTAGCTTTGATGCTATTTTTCTTGATGATAAAAATGATATTATCTATGTGGTAGAGGAATTAGCTCCTGGCAAAATAGTTAAGCCAGTAGCCAATGCAGTGCAAGTCATTGAACTGCCGGCAGGAACTATTAGACTAACGGGAACTGCTACGGGAGATGTGTTAAAAGTGACAAAATGTAGCAACGATTGATGAAAGGTCCTAATTTTCCCGGGGCTCCAGTCCCATTTACTATGGGTATTTTCAATAATATAATTAAAGTGAAAATAAAAAGCTATAAGCTTATCTCCCCCTTGAGCGAGATAGGCTTTTTGTACTAATAATATATTTATTCAAGACGATAATATAAGTAATAATACCGAGTTGTGTCAGCTTTAGTTTCAACCAGACCGAAAAGGGAGTGGTGAAAATGGCGAAAGTAAAAGTGGAGGGTCCTAACTTGGAGCAGGCTTTGGCTAATGCTGCCCGGCAGCTTAACGCTGGGGTTGAGGAAGTTCAATACAACATTCTTCAGGAAAAGAAAGCATTATTAGGATTAATGCGTTCTGTTGAGCTGGAGGCTTGGGTGAGGACTGATGTTAATGATATCAATGTTACGCCAGACAAAGCGGGCCAAATTTTAATAGACGAAAACCAAAAAATGGATGCAAATAATGGTACAATTAGTATTACCAATGGAAAAATTTCAGTAACGGAACCCAAGGAAGGCGGGATGAGGGCAGTCTTAGTTCCCACAGATAAATTCATAGTTGAAGTAAATGGACAGCAGATTATTCATCCCACGGAGGTAAATGCAGGGGATGAAATAAAGGTTGAAACAATTGTGGTGGAGCCGCGGCAGGAGTTGAAGATTGAATTGACCAAAGATCAAATGACTGCCACCGGCAAGCTAGAGCTGGTAATGGGGCAGCGATATGAGCTGGTGGATAGCAAGCCAGCCCAGCATGTTACCCTGGCAGGTAAATTAATTGAGCTGAAGCCAGCCCAACTGACAAGAGAGGAAATTCTGGCTAAGTTGACAGAAGCCAAGGTGGGCTTTGGTATTGAAGATGCAGCTGTCAATACACTTGTTAAGGCGAGAGAATCTACTACTGTGACCCTAGCTGAAGGTCGGCGGGGAAATCCACCAGTGAATGAAACTAT
>JAWSUQ010000458.1:0-1855 GCA_033549265.1 Bacillota bacterium | reverse complement strand
GCCTATGAGCCCATTTGGGCTATTGGCACAGGCAAAACCGCCACTTCAGAGCAGGCAGAGGAAGTATGTAAATTTATTCGCAGTAAGCTAACTGAATTGTTTAGCAAAGATGTAGCAGGAGAAATTGTGATTCAATACGGAGGAAGTGTCAAGCCTGACAACATTACAGAATTGATGAGTCAGCCTAATATCGACGGAGCTTTAGTGGGAGGGGCTAGCTTAGAGCCAGGAAGCTTCGCAGATATTGTATTATTTGAGGAGGAGTAAAGTTGAGTAAAGCACCAGTAATGCTACTAATTTTAGACGGATTCGGACTAACAATTGACAATCCAGGCAATGCTATAGGAAAAGCTAATAAGCCATACTATGATAAGCTTTGGGAGGATTATCCCACTACTATCTTAGATGCTTCAGGTGAAAGGGTAGGTTTGCCTAAGGGGCAAATGGGAAACTCGGAGGTAGGACATTTAAACCTGGGAGCAGGCCGAGTAGTATATCAAGAGCTTACGCGCATTAGCAAGTCTATTGAAACTGGAACCTTCGGTGCAAATGAAGAGCTAACTAAGCTAATTAAGCGAGTGGAGGCAGAGCAAACTGCTTTGCATTTGATGGGCTTATTGTCTGATGGTGGTGTCCATAGTCACCTAGATCATTTGTATGCTTTACTAGAGCTTGCTAAACGCAATGGTATGCGGGAAGTATATATTCATGCATTTCTTGACGGTCGAGATGTAGCCCCCGACAGTGGACTAGATTACATAAGAGCTGTAGAAGAACGCTGTGAGGAAATTGGCGTAGGTAAAATTGCCACTGTGACAGGCAGATACTGGGCCATGGATCGGGATAATCGTTGGGAACGAATTGCGAAGGCCTACCAGGCATTAGTACTGGGAGAGGGTGAAAAAGCAACCTTTGCTAGAGTTGCGGTAGAGCAATCCTACGATAAGCGGGTGTTAGATGAGTTTGTAGAGCCTACGGTTATTGTAGATAAAGATGGAGCTCCTACTACCACTATTGCAGCAGGCGATGGCCTTATCTTCTTTAACTTTAGAGCTGATCGAGCGAGGCAAATTACCAGAGCCTTCGTTGATGAAGATTTTGTAGGCTTTGAGAGACCTAAGGGATTTTTGCCAATCCACTTTTGCTGTTTAACACAATACGACGCAACTATTAATGCGCCAGTAGCGTTTTCTCCTCAGAATCTAGACAATACTTTGGGAGAAGTCCTAAGTAAGGCAGGCTATAAGCAGCTTCGAATTGCGGAAACTGAAAAATATGCTCATGTTACCTTCTTTTTCAATGGAGGCGTAGAGGAACCAAATCTCAATGAAGAGCGTATTCTAATACCATCGCCCAAAGTAGCTACCTATAACCTAAAGCCAGAGATGAGTGCTTTTGAGGTGGCGGAAAGGGCTGTTGCAGAGATAGACCAGGATATATATGATGTGATTATACTGAACTTTGCTAACCCCGACATGGTTGGGCATACTGGAGACTTAGAAGCTGCAGTCAAGGCAGTAGAGAAAGTGGACAAATGTCTCCAGCAGGTGGTAGATAAGGTGCTGACAAAAGGTGGCACAGTGCTGTTAACCTCAGATCATGGAAATGCAGAAGAAATGCTGGATGATAATAAAAAGCCTTATACCGCTCATACCAAAAACTTAGTACCATTTATTCTTATAAGTGATAGACTTAAGGACGTGAAACTGGAAACAGGAAAATCACTAGAGGATGTGGCACCTACTATGCTTGAGCTACTAGGAGTCCATAAGCCAAAAGAAATGACCGGTACAAGTATTATTATGGGGGAAAATAAATAGAATGAGGAGGATAATAAAATGACGCTAATTAGTGA
>JAWSUQ010000457.1:0-1861 GCA_033549265.1 Bacillota bacterium | reverse complement strand
CTCTTTAACTCTATCATAGGTGATAAAAGGGTCTAACACCCCTACCGTATCACAGTATCGTAAGCGATTTGCACCAGCTTCTTTGGCCTGCAAAGCAAAATTTATCAAAAAGGTCAAATCAGATCTTGAAGCATCCTCTGCATTTACAGAAACGTATAATCCGTGTGATTTGGCAAATTCTACAGCCTTAACCATACTTTCTAGAACATGCTCTCTTGAGGTCTGCAGCTTATGCTGAATGTGAATGTCAGAAGTAGAAATAGAGATAGCCACTGCGTCACAGCCACAATCAATAGAATGTTGAATATCTGAAATAACGGCTCTATTCCAGCCCATAATGCTAGCTCTTAAGCCTAGCTTGCAGATTTGTTTAATAGCTTCTTTTTCATCTCCACCCATTACAGGTATACCAGCTTCTATTTGGTCTACACCAATTTCGTCAAGCATTCTTGCTATGCGCAGCTTTTCTTTATTCGCAAACACCACCCCTGCGGTTTGCTCGCCGTCCCTTAAAGTTGTGTCCACAATTTCTATTTTCCGTCTAACCATATTATCACCCCTTATGCATTTGATTAATTATACATATGTCTGCATAATTATTAGAACTTAAAATAAATATTTTTGGTTGATTCTATATTAGTTCTAATTTTCCTGCAAAGGTCACAATGTTTTAATGTATTTTTATTAATACATTGTTATTGTGACAATTTTTCCTTCAGCAGTTTATTTACTAATCCAGGATTAGCTTTACCTTTAGTCTCTTTCATTACTTGTCCGACTAAAAAGCCGATTGCTCTATCTTGACCAGCATTAAAATCCTCCACCGCTTTTGGGTTTGCGGCTATTACCTGATCTATGATACCTCCAATAGCTCCTTCATCAGAAATCTGCACCAATCCTTGTTTTTCTACTATCTCCTGAGGGTTGCTGCCAGTGGCAAACATTTCTTCAAATACAGTTTTGGCAATTTTTCCGCTAATGGTGCCCTTTTCTAATAAAGTTAACAAATCCGCCAATTGCTCTGGCTTTATTTTAACCTCTTCTATTTCTATATTATTGGCATTTACAAGCCGCAACAGCTCACCCATTACCCAGTTACTTGCTATTTTAGCGTCAGAGTATTTCAGCAATACCTTATCAAAGAAGTCTGATAGCGCCTTTGAGCTAGTTATTACACCCGCATCATAGGCTGGTAGGCTATAGCCTTCCATAAGTCTCTTCTTTCTGGCATCCGGTAACTCCGGCAGCCTTTTACGAATACTTTCAACCCAGCTCTCATCAATAACCATAGGTACTAGATCTGGCTCTGGAAAATATCGATAATCGTGAGCTTCTTCCTTGCCACGAAGTGAGACAGTAATCCCTTTATTCTCATCCCATGACCTGGTCTCCTGAATAATTTTGCCGCCATCATCTAGAATATCAGTTTGTCTTTCTATTTCATATTCAATGGCCTTATAGACCGCTTTAAAGGAGTTGACATTCTTTATCTCAGCTTTTGTTCCGAGCTTAGTAGCCCCCGGCTCTCTTAAAGAAATATTGACGTCACAGCGGAGGGAACCTTCCTCCATTTTACAATCTGAGATTCCTGTATATTGAATGATAGCCTTTAGCTTTTCCAAATAAGCTACCGCTTCTTCACCAGAAGTCATATCAGGCTCTGATACAATTTCTATTAATGGCACCCCTGTTCTATTTAAGTCCACTAAAGAGTATTCAGATGCAGAAATGTTATCACCCTGATGAACCAGCTTGCCAGCATCTTCTTCCATGTGAATTCTAGTGATTCCTATTTTTTTTGTCTCTCCCCCTGCCATTACCTCTAAAAAACCATTCTTAGCAATGGGCAAATCATACTGAG
>JAWSUQ010000456.1:0-1874 GCA_033549265.1 Bacillota bacterium | reverse complement strand
CCTGAAAAAAATCTACTGGATCTGAGATAAAATCATAATTAAAATCCTTGTTATTATCATCAAGATAAAAAGCAGTTATTTTTTTTAAGGCTAAATCCTTTAGATAATCTTCTTCACCATAAATTAAATAAACATTACTAAGCAAGCCCCGTTTGATACTATTCTCAAGCTTAAGATAATCCTCCATTTTCACTCCACTCCCGCTGCCACACAAGGCTTATCAATATTAGTCATTATGATCAAGTGAGGAATAGCAGATCATCTGCTGGGATACTACATCCGCTAAAACCTCTATATTAGCGCCACTGACCTCGTATACCTTCACAACCTCCTGGTAAATTGCTTTTTCCGGCAATAAACTTGCCAGTCTATTGGGAAACTGATCTAAGAATTCCTTATTAAAGTACACTTGCTCCTTTTCAGTAAATAATGCTACATAAAAAACATCCTCTTCCACTAAATCCTGAAAAAAGTGGGTTCCGAAGGAAAGCTCTGGCATCAGCCCACTGGCAGGATCTGAAATTTCTCCTAAGATGGCTATATTATTAATTTCCGCAAAGCCCACCGGAACACCTAAAGAGGGGTCAGTAGTACCCCAGCGCCCAGGACCTAAGAGCATTGTTGGTATGGTTTCAGCAGCTAGCTCTTTATTAAGCTTACCTACCAGTCGAGCAATATTGTATTTCTCTACTAATGGCAATAAACTATAGCCTTTAGGGTCAATATAGATGATTCTTTTTATTTTTTGGCTTAAGCTGCCTCCCATAAAATTCCCTTCAGACTTAAACAGCACCTGGCTGCTATTAATATCTTTGGGGATAATTGTCGGTTTGCTTTGACCCTTAGTCTGTAGTGGCCTGCACTGGACAATATTTATCTTTAACGCACCCTTATAAGTGAAATTCACTGTAAATTCAATATCAACAGGATATTGATATACTTTCTCTACTGTATCCATTATTTCCCTCATCTGTTGCGCAAAGTCTGTTTCCGATAGCAGCTTATCAAAGGTAAGCAGCCAAGCATCTCGATCCTTTAAACCTATTTCTTTCATTTTTTGGGCCGTTTCTCTATCTCTAACCGCTACTAGTCTCATGTCTAAAGCAAGCTGTTCTCCCAAAAGCTTATTGATAGATATAGTTTCTAATATATTTTTTTCTACATTAAGCACGTCTACTTCTCGTTGGGAATACTTCCGAGTATCTTCAAGGTCTTTGTTAGGTCTCAGCAGCGGCTTATCTAAGGCTATAATTCGCGGGTAGTCATGCTCTACCCTATTTACTGCTCTAGTACCTAGCCCAAATACTAGCCTTAGCATGCCCGCCTCAGGATTCATATCCTTATGCCAGACAAAAGCGTTGTAGCCAAAGCCTACACCTGCTAAGTAAGGAAAAAAATATTGCTTTTGATATGCCCCTGATACTCTTTGGACTAATAATGCCATTTGCTCATCGTGCTGGTCTAAGCCCCGGTGCCAACGATAAGTCAGAGCATCCTCATTCATAGTGCTGGAAAAAACCTTTCGGACTGCTTCCTCAAACAGGTGATAGCGCTGCTCAGGAGTTCCTTGATTAACACAAAAAAAGCTATCATACTTTCCTGCAAATGCATTGCCAAAGGCATCTTCTAGCAAACTGCTTGAGCGAACGATGATTGGTGACTGCCCAAAATACTCTAGCATTTGCTGAAATTGTTCTTTCAGTTCATCAGGAAACTTACCCTTTAGGAGCTTTTGTCTAAGAACTGCAGCAGCTTTAAAGTAGCCTTCCTTTGTCTTCTGCTTCATTAATAGCTTCCACCAGCCATTTTGCACCATATATGTGTAAAAAACATCAGAGCCAATATAAAATGAATCATGGGGCTCTAAGGTATCC
>JAWSUQ010000455.1:0-1880 GCA_033549265.1 Bacillota bacterium | reverse complement strand
CCCTAAGAGGCCCTAGAGGGGGCATGATTCTTTGCGGTGAAGAGTGGGCGGCAAAAATTGACAAGGCTATCTTCCCAGGAATTCAGGGAGGTCCGCTAATGCATGTGATTGCCGCTAAGGCAGTATCCTTTAAGGAAGCCTTAGAGCCTGAATTTAAGGTTTACCAGCAGAAAATTCTAGACAACGCTCAAAGCTTAGCTAAAGGCTTAATGGATAAAGGCTTTGATATTGTTTCTGGTGGTACAGACAACCATTTGATGATGGTGGATTTAAGAAGCAAGGGCTTAACAGGCAAAAAAGCTGAGCATATCCTTGATGAGGTACATATTACTGTCAACAAAAATGCTATCCCATTTGATCCAGAAAGTCCATTTATCACTAGCGGGATCAGAATTGGTACCCCAGCAGCTACCTCCAGAGGTATGGATCAAGGGGCAATGGTGAAAATTGCAGAGGCCATCGATCTAGCATTATCCTATGGTGAAGATCAGGAAAAGCTTGACCAAGCTAGAGCAATTGTGGCACAATTAACAGAGGCCTTTCCTTTGTACAAATAGTAGGGATATAGCTTTACTGGTACATCCATAAGGAAGAGCTTTTGAGAAAAAAATGCAGACTTATCTCTCAAATCCATGAGGGATAAGTCTCTCGCTATGTTTACATAACTACTTTTTAAACATATATTTATACTGTATAGGAGGTTTTATTGTGGGAAAAGTACATATTCTTGATCACCCATTGATTCAGCATAAGGTGACCCATATCAGAGACATTAAAACTGGCTCTAAAGAATTTAGAGAGCTGGTGGAAGAGGTATCTATGCTGATGGCTTACGAAGTAACTAGAGATTTTCCGCTACAGGAGGTAGAGATCGAAACACCGCTAGAGAAGATGGTGGGGAAAACAATAGCTGGTCGTAAAGTGGGGGTCGTACCGATTTTGCGAGCTGGCCTTGGGATGGTCAATGGTATTTTGAAGCTGATTCCAGCAGCTAAAGTAGGCCACGTAGGTCTATATCGAGACCCGGATACCTTAATGCCGGTGGAGTACTACTGTAAGCTTCCTACAGATGTGACAGAACGAGATTTGATTGTGATTGATCCGATGCTGGCCACCGGTGGCTCTGCTGCGGCAGCAATCCAGTTTTTAAAGGACAAAGGGGTTAAAAACATCAAGCTAATGTGCCTTTTAGCTGCACCTCCAGGAATTGAGACGGTAGAAAAGGCCCATCCCGATGTTGATATTTTTGTAGCAGCAGTAGATCCCATTTTAAATGACCATGGCTACATTGTGCCTGGCCTTGGGGATGCAGGGGACAGGCTGTTCGGCACAAAGTAGGGAGGACTTGCCTAATGAATAATGATCAAAACTCAAAAAGAATTTCTTGGCCCGAGTACTTTATGTCTCAGGCTAAAATTATTGCCTTAAGATCCTCCTGCCCACGGCTTACTGTGGGCTGTGTCATAGTGCGAGATAAGAGAATGATTGCTGGAGGCTATAATGGCTCTATAAGTGGAGATGAGCACTGTATTGAGGTAGGCTGTAAGATGAGGGACAACCACTGTATTCGAGCTATCCATGCTGAGGCAAACGCAATACTTCAATGCGCCAAATTTGGAGCTTCTACTGAAGGGGCCCAAATCTATGTAACCCACTTTCCTTGCCTTAACTGTGCCAAGCTGATTATTCAGGCTGGGATAAAGCATGTTTTCTACGAAATAGATTATAAGAATGACGATTATGCTGAAGAACTATTTGCCAAATCGGGAGTGGGAGTTACCAAGATATCCTGTTCCTTTGATCTGGCCTTAGCTGAAAAGGAGTGACAAAGGTGACCGCTGAGATAAAGCTGCCAAAGCTAAATAACCTGTCGCCCACAA
>JAWSUQ010000454.1:0-1891 GCA_033549265.1 Bacillota bacterium | reverse complement strand
CAAGGGAATGGGCCCACGGACGGTATTATGGTGAAAAAATCAACGATTTACTTCGAGAATATATTGTAGAAAAGTTAACAAAAGAAGGCTATCAAGCAGTTGCACCTTCTTTAAGCGTTAGCTGGAAAAGGGTAGACTCAAGCCCTGTTGGTCTAGCTTCTACCTGGTCTGAAAGACACGCAGCCTATGCTGCTGGTATGGGTACTTTTAGTTTAAGTGATGGCTTAATTACCTCTAGGGGGATAGCCCATAGATGCGGTACTGTGATTGTGAATACTGCTATCGAGCCTGATGAACGAAAATACTCTGGACCTTATGACTATTGTTTATGGTATTCCGGCGATGAATGCCAGGTATGTATTAAGCGCTGTCCTGCTGGTGCCATAACTAACAAAGGGCATGATAAAAATAAATGTTTTGAATATATTAGAAATAAAGTAATGCCAACGGTTAATCCTATATATGGAGTAGATATTCCAAGCTGTGGTCTATGTCAGACAAGAGTGCCTTGTGAAAACAGGATTCCCGGTTAAAATATTATGTAATAGATGCAGGAAATAAAAAACTGTTATAGAATAATAGTTAATTAAACTTTTTTTAATCTTAAAATATGTTTGGTTTAAAACTATGTTTTTAAAAGGATAAATATTAAAGGGGGCTTTAAGTAGAAATGTATTGGAATGAGAAATACGAATGTATGTCACGGGAAGAGATGAGAGAAGTGCAGCTAGAGCGATTACGACAGACGGTGGAGCGAGTATATCACAACGTCCCCTACTATCGTAGTGCTATGCAAGAAAAGGGTGTTGAGCCTGGAGATGTTAGAGCATTAGAGGATTTAGCTAAGCTACCCTTTACCACAAAGCAAGATTTGCGAGATAATTACCCCTATGGGCTTTTTGCCACTCCCTTGAGTGAGATTGTAAGAATTCATTCCTCCTCAGGCACTACTGGCAAGCCTACAGTAGTTGGCTATACAAGACAAGATATTAATACATGGTCTGAACTAATGGCCAGATCCCTTACATTTGGTGGTGCTACTAAAGAAGATGTAATTCAAATTGCATATGGTTATGGGCTTTTTACTGGTGGGCTAGGCGTTCACTATGGGGCTGAAAAGGTGGGCGCATCTGTGATCCCTATCTCAGGAGGCAATACTAGACGCCAGATTATGATTATGCAGGATTATGGGACAACTATCTTAGCATGTACTCCTTCCTATGCCTTGTTTTTGGCTGAAGTGATGGAGGAGATGGGTATTACTAAGGAAGAGTTAGGGTTAAAGTTCGGAATATTTGGAGCTGAACCTTGGTCAAATAGCATGCGGAAGGAAATTGAAAGTAAATTTGGCATGCTGGCTTTAGATATATATGGGCTTAGTGAGATAATGGGTCCAGGGGTTGCCTGTGAATGTGGAGAAAAGGATGGTCTGCATATTTTTGAAGATCATTTTATTCCAGAAATAATTAACCCTGAAACAGGGGAAGTCTTGCCACCTGGCAGTAGAGGTGAGTTGGTTTTTACCACAGTCACTAAGGAAGGATTGCCTGTGATCAGATATAGGACACGAGATATTACGTCTTTAAACCATGAAAGGTGCCAATGCGGCAGAACATTAGTGAGAATGGACAGAGTATCGGGACGAAGCGATGATATGCTCATCATTAGAGGTGTAAATGTATTTCCTTCTCAAATCGAAAGCGTGCTGCTAGAAATAGGAGAGACAGAGCCCCATTACCTACTGATAGTAGATCGAATTGGGAACTTAGATACCTTAGAGGTTTGGGTTGAGGTATCTGAAAAAATGTTCTCTGACGAAGTCCGGAGGCTTGAGCAGCTAGAGCATAAGATTACTAAAGAAATTGAAACGATACTCAATATAAATGCTAAG
>JAWSUQ010000453.1:0-1902 GCA_033549265.1 Bacillota bacterium | reverse complement strand
CTGTCAATATTACAGCAATCTTTTGATATGCCAAGATTAACGTTAATTTTTGTTTTAAGTCCCTGACCTACCCCTTCCGCATCTAATGACTTGTGGTTTTTGTTGGCAGGGATAACAATTTTACCTTCTGCCATTAATTGTCGGATATAATCTACCGATCGATTTTCCTTTGCAGCAACGACTTCCATTTCCTTTGTTACTATACCTTTTTTAGCTGCATCCATTTGTGTTGTATAAGACATTTAATATTCCCCTTTTCCAAAAATTATTTTAGCTTACTCCTGATACCTTTTATTTTTCCTTGTATATCTTCAGCCCCTACTATTTCTGTAACTAAGGCAATACAAGTAGCGCCCTTTCCAGTTACTTCTTGAAGATTGTGTTCTTTAATGCCTCCAATAGCTACAAAGGGGAGGTTGATATTTTTGACCACGTATTCAAGATACTCTAATCCTACAGGGTCACAAACATCCTTTTTTGTATATGTCCTGTAAATAGGTCCTACTCCAATATAATCAGCCCCTCTTTTAACAGCATCTTGAGCCTGGGCAGGAGAATGGGTTGATAGACCAATAATTATTTCATCACCCACAATTTGCCGCACCTTTTCGATTGGGATATCCTCTTGGCCGATATGAACTCCATCAGCTCGCACCGCCAGCGCTATGTCCACATCATCATTAACGATAAATGTTACTCCAGCTTTTTTTGTCAATTCTCTAATGGCAAGACATTCTTCATATTTGTAAAGCTTTAGCTTGTCTTTTTCTCTATATTGAATTATTTTTATGCCTGCTGCAATCATTTCTTTAACTACTTCAATATTTGAGCGGCCAAGGGAATGTTCTTCTGCAGTTATACAATAAAGATCTGTCATAAGGGGGTTTTTCCTGTTAATATTCATTTAACATCACCTACCTAATAATATCCCAGTCTTTAAAAACCGGTTGATAGCCATGCCCGTAGATAGCTTTTCTCATTTCCTCTACACTTCGTTCATCGGAAATATCAAATTGTCCTTGGTCACTATCCTCCCCTGAATAGCCTCCAACCTCTGTGGAAGAACCGGCGGACATCTTTGTTACCCCTAGCTTCATTAAATTGTCTCTAAACTCAGCACTCTCTCTGGTGGAAACGGTTATTCCTGCTCGAGGAAGAAAAAGCCGATAGGCCAGGAGAATTTGCACAAAACTTTTATCATCTACCACTGACTTAGGGTGGAATTGGCCTAAGTGGGGTCTGATGCGTGGCAAAGAAAGGCTAATCTCCGTATCAATATAATTATTTTGCAAATAATGGGCATGAAGACCTGTGGAAAAAGCTTCCTTACGCCAATTTTCCAATCCTAGCAGAGAACCAATATTTACAGCTCTCATTTTGGCCTTACAAGCTCTTTCGGGAGCATCAAGTCTAAAGCGATAATCTTTTTTAGGTCCTTTAATATGTAGCTGATCGTATGCCGATTCATCATAAACTTCCTGATAAATTGTTAGACTATCAACACCGCTATTTATTAAATCTCCGTACTCCAGTTCAGTTAAGGGATAAATTTCAATAGCAATAGAAGAAAAATATTTCTTTAGAACTTCCACGCAACCTTTGAGGTAATCAATGGAGCTTTTTTTTCGGGATTCTCCTGTCAAGATGAGTATATGCCTGATTCCCGATTGAGCTATAGTTTTAGCTTCTTGTTCGACTTCTTCCATAGAAAGCTGTTTGCGGGTAATTTTATTTTTGATACTAAAGCTGCAATAAACACATTCATTAACACAGTAATTGGCTAAATAAAGAGGAGTATATAAGAATATAACTTTGCCAAAGTGTTGCACTGTTAACCGGAGGGCTTTTTGGGCCATTTCTTCCAAGTGGCTTTCTGCTTTAGGAGATAGCAAAGCTAAAAAG
>JAWSUQ010000452.1:0-1919 GCA_033549265.1 Bacillota bacterium | reverse complement strand
ATTTTCCCATCTTTTACAAAGACAGCTCTGCATTTAGGAATCTTGTCATCCATTGTTATTATATTCCCATTTAAAATTGCTATTTCCTCAATAACTATTTTATTAACTCCATTCATAATAATTAAATCACCTTTTTTAAAAATCTTATAATCTATATCTACTAAATATTAAACTATAAAATAGCGTGCCAAGGGAAGATGAATAATCATTCGCCCTTGGCACGCCAACCATAACAATGCTGCTCACTTGAAAAGTGTGAACTTTAACTTTATTTTAAGATACCTTACTTAGTTTCAGGGAAGAAAGTTTCTATATCTTCTTCAGAACTATGTTGAGTATTAAGTGATACCAATACCAAAGCTAGGAAAGAGGTGACCCATCCCAAGTATGATGCCGCAAATCCGTAAGGATTTCCTAAAAGAGTCCAGATAACTGCCGATGATCCTCCAATTATAATACTCCAGAAAGCACCCGCAGAGGTTGTTCGTTTCCAGAATAAAAGCCCTAACATAGGGAAGAAAAGGCCGGCAGCACCAAAGGTATAGGCATAAAGTACAATATTAAGAATTGAAGAAGCCCTGTAAGCTAAATATATTGCTAGAAACCCTAAAACAATAGTAGCAATACGTCCAACTTTAAGCAATTCGGAATCGCTTGCCTTAGGCTTGATTAATTTCTTATAAATATCATTTACAAAAATAGCAACCGGGCCTATAAGGCAAGAATCAGCAGTAGACATAACAGCTGCAGTATATCCTGCAACAACTATTCCAGCTATACCCATTGGTAATATTGTAACAATCATACGAGGAACTGCAAGCTCTGCATCAGTAAGTCCTGGCAAAAGCTTCCTTGCACACATTCCTATAAGGACAGTTCCAATAGCAAAAATAGGCCATTCAATAGGAAAACCAGTTAGGAAAAAGGCTCTCTTTGCTGTAGATTCATTTTTAGCAGCAATAATACGTTGTACAGAGCATATGGAAATAAACCAACATGGGAAGATTGATAAAAACCAGCCTATGCTAGTTTTCCAGCTAACATTTCCCCAATCTAATAATTTAGAAGTGTCAGCCGAGGTACTAAACTGCTCAACTAATCCCTGCCAACCACCGCTTCTAACCAATCCTATAGGAATAAGTACCAAAATTACGCCTACAAATAAAACAATCATGTTAAAAACATCCGTGTATATAACGGCTTTAAGTCCACCTGCACTCGTATAAAAAAGGACTATAGCTCCGGCAATAATTATTGAAGTAGTTAGACCTATGCCCATGGTACCAGCAATTAACTTACCTCCTGCAATAATTTGTCCCCCAACAAAGCACCACCAAGCAAGCCCTATTAAAATTGCCGCCATAAAGCCGGTTTTTTTATCAAATCTCCGGGCAAAAAGATCTCCAATAGTATATCCTTTACATTTATCAGCCCACCTTTTAACTACAGGAACTAGGAAAAAAGCAGCACCGATTGCACTTAAAGCAGAGGTAGCCATTAACCAGGAACCTGCTAATCCCATCGTAAAACCCAGTCCACCCATAGCAATACTAAATCCTCCACCAAGATCTGTCGCTGATGTTGTAGCAGTTGTCTGGAATAATCCCATATTCCGATCTGCTGCTAAAAATGATTCAATTTCTCCTTTCTCTTTTTTAGATCTCAGAACATATGTACCAATACTCATTAAAGCTATAAAATAAATCACCATCATAAAAATATCAACAAAACCTAACTTTTCCATTTTTAACCTCCTAATTTATTAATATTCCTTCTTAACATTTTTTAACATTACGACAATAAATTCTAAATACACTTCATTATCTTTCTACGCATTGACCACCCCCCCTTTTTTTATCAAAGAGCTATTTATACCAAAACCCTCTTAAGAAAATCATAAATAACCTCTGCTGTTTTCA
>JAWSUQ010000451.1:0-1926 GCA_033549265.1 Bacillota bacterium | reverse complement strand
TGCCTTTGGCAACAATGGCAGCTTTCTCTATAGTGCTTTTTATACTTTTTCTAACTTTGATGCAATTAGCTTTTTTAATGAATTAGGCTTAGAAACCAAGGTAGAGAGAGGCAATAGAGTATTCCCCAAATCTGACGAAGCTAATGAAGTAGTTACTGCTCTGGTCAAGTTTGTTAAAGCAAAAAAAGTGAAGATAAGGCTTGAAGCCCGCGTCAAGCAGGTTCTTGTTGAAAACAAATCAGCAGCTGGAGTTCAGTTATTTTCTGGGGAAAAAATCTATAGCAATCATGTCATTTTGGCGGTAGGCGGTGCGTCCTATCCAGGGACAGGGTCAACGGGAGATGGATATGATATGGCCAAAACGCTAGGGCATGAAATTATTCCGATTAAGCCAGCCTTAATCCCACTAGTGACTAAAGAGGATTGGGTCAAGGAATTGCAGGGGTTAGCTCTAAAGAATGTGGAGCTGGAGATTATTGGGCAAAAGACTAAACTTTTTGGTGAGATGCTCTTTACCCATTTTGGAATTTCAGGTCCAATTGTACTTACCTTAAGCAACCAGGTACAGGAGCTCTTGGAGAGGAATAAGCAGCCAATAGCCATGGCAATTGACCTGAAGCCCGCCCTAACAGAGGAAAAGCTAGATTTGCGGCTACAGCGAGATTTTGAAAAATATCAACGTAAACAACTGGGAAATAGCTTAGGTGAGCTCTTGCCAAAGGCCCTTATTCCAGTTATATTAAAGTTAGCTAAACTAGAGGAAAGTAAGTTCGTGCATCAGGTGACTAAAGAGGAACGTCGCAGCCTAGTGACAACCTTAAAGAGCCTTCCCCTAACCATTACCAGTACTAGGCCTTTATCAGAAGCAATTGTCACAGCCGGTGGGGTATCGGTTAAAGAAATCAATCCACGAACAATGGAATCAAAGCTGATCAAAGGGCTATACCTGGCGGGAGAACTAATAGATATCGATGGCATCACCGGAGGCTTCAACCTTCAGGCCGCCTTTTCCACCGGGTTTATAGCTGGGATGACAGCAGGACAAGAAACTGCTGGGAAAAGAGGATGAACTAATATGGTCAATTACGGTAGTAAAAAAATTGCAACAGTAGCGATTCAAATGGCATTAACTGAAGGAAGAGAGGAAGAAAACAGGCTTAAGGACACCTTTACCGCTTTAGGTATTAAGACTGCAGCAGTAGACTATGGCGGTGAGTTTACTACCTCCATTAGGAAGATTGTGGAAAGAGCGGTGGTAGCAGCCAAGCGAGAGCATGTTATTCAGGAAACCCATGCAGGAGAGGGTGCAGTAGCGGGGGCTACTAGAGAGGCCCTTTCCCAGATAATGCCCAAAGCAGTAGGATTAAACGTAGGAGGCAAGATTGGAATTGCCAGATATGGTGATCATGTAAGTGTAGCAGTATTCTTAGGTATTGGACTGCTGCATCTTGATGAAGTGGCCATCGGCTTAGGTCATCGGGTAGTATCATAATATTGGTGTTAAATGAGAGGAGATGGTAGGATGGGAGGAATTATGTATGTTAGAGGTATTAGAGGGGCTACCTCAGTAGAACAGGATACTAGAGAGGAAATTCATGCAGCAACGAAAGAGCTCCTTATAAAAATGGTTGCTGAAAACAAAATCGCTATTGAGGATATAGCCAGTGTTTTTTTTACTGTTACTCCAGACCTTATAGCGGATTTTCCAGCTTATGCTGCAAGAGAATTGGGCTGGACTAAGGTTCCCCTAATTTGTATGAAGGAGATTGAAGTGCCTAATAGCTTACCTATGTGTGTTCGGGTATTAATTCATGTAAACACTACCAAAACCCAGGAGGAAGTGCGGCATATCTACCTTCGCAAAGCCCAAAATTTAAGGGCGGATCTAAAGTAGCCATATATTTTTTTCGTTGACATTAACCTCTT
>JAWSUQ010000450.1:0-1934 GCA_033549265.1 Bacillota bacterium | reverse complement strand
GCGCTTTGAGGGATTCCCGCCACCTCTAAAGTAGTGTCTGTAGGATAAAGAGTGCAATTTGACCTTTTGATCATCTTTTTATTTGTCAGAAAGCTATGTTGGCCAAGAAGTTGGTCTAAAAAAGGAGTTTTGGCTGTAATATATGGATTAATCTTTTCATTATTGGTGCCAATTCCCATCCCATCAATAAAGATTAATATGGTCTGCAAAGAATCTCCTCCTTTAGCCGCTTTACTGAGTATGTATTAATGATACTTTCTTTAGCAAGCCTAGCCTTTTTGGCTACAGTAACTCCATACTCAATGTCTGTAAAGCGGGCAGGATCATGACAATCGGTATTAATACTAAGCTTAATTCCCATGTCTGCAGCTTTTTTAGCGTAATGATGGTTCAAATCCAGTCTATCGGGTGAGGAATTAATTTCTAGTATTGTATTAGTGGCAAGGGCTACCTCCATCACCTTCTCCATATCAAGCTCAAATCCTTCTCGTCTACCAAGAATACGACCAGTTGGATGAGCTAGGATGTTTACGTGTTTATTTTTCATGGCTTGAGTGACCCGCTCTGTCATTTCTGCTTTAGGAAGCTGGAAATTTGTATGCACTGATGCTATTACCACATCCATTTCAGCTAAAAGCTGATCATCATAATCTAGTCTGCCATCCTTTAAGATGTCAACCTCGATACCTTTAAGTACTGTAAAATCATCTTTATTTGCACTTAGCTCATTAATTCTCTCTATTTGCGTCAACAGCTTCTTCTCTGACAGACCTCCCGCAATTACTAATGATTTTGAGTGGTCAGTAATAGCTAAGTATTCATAGCCAAGCTTTTTAGCGCTATCAATCATCTCATCTATGTCGGCAACTCCATCACTCCAGCTTGAATGACAATGGAGGTCTCCTTTAATATCCTTTCTAGAGATGAGCTGAGGCAGCTGCTTTGCTAAAGCTAGTTCTACAATTTCAACGCTATCCCTTAGCTCTGGTTCAATGTAATCCATCTCCAGCATTTGATATAAGCTTTTTTCAGCAGCACAATCATAGGCTGATAAATCGTAAATATCTAATTCTTTTTTACTAGCTATTTTTGCAACAGCATCCAGATATTCAGCAGAGCCTGTTAATGCGTGGATGTAGCCCCCGAAATTCATCACAGGGACAGCAATTATCTTCACAATAACGCCTATTTTAGTTGAAAAAGTGAACACAAGACTATCTATATCAATGATATTCTTTACCTGCGGATGCTTGCGGAGAATATTAAAGATTATCTGCGGATCGTCTGTTGCCACAACTAGTTCCACTGCATCAACCATTTCTTCTCCCCGCCGCAACTGACCAACCAAGTGAACTTTTTCGATATAGGGGATAGCTTTAAAGTCTCTTATTAACTCTTCACTTAGCAGCTTGGCTATGCCAATGGGCACTTGTTGCATATTTTCCTTTAACATTTTTATTCCTCTGAGAATTGCCAATTCGGTTTTACTTCCCATTCGTGGCAGCCTGCGGACTTTTTTATTTTTGACCGCATCCTCTAGCTGCTCTATGGTAGTAACCCCAAGCTTCTTACATATTATATTAATACTGGCAGCCCCAAGATTTGGTATAGCCAACATCTCTACTAGCCCTGGAGGTATTTCTTTTTTTAGCTGCTCTAGTATTTGAGCTGTCCCATCAGCTACTATTTCTCTAATGACATTGCTAATGCTTGACCCTATCCCATTAAGCTCTATTAATTTATGAGGCGGCATTTCAATTATTTGGGTCGATAGCTTGGTAATAGTTTGCGCCGCTTTTTTAAAGGCAATCACCTTAAAGCTATCTTCTCCCTTAAGCTCTAAATACTGAGATATTTCTAATAGCTCCCAGGCTATTTCTTGATTTGTCATAACCTTTACACTCCTTAATATTGATTGAGAAATAGTTATCTGA
>JAWSUQ010000449.1:0-1980 GCA_033549265.1 Bacillota bacterium | reverse complement strand
CTCCATACTTAGTAAAGTAACCTATTTCTAGCTCACTTCTATTTCCTGTACCAACTACAAGATAGTTATTAGCACCAGCGAAGTAATATAGGGTGGTCATTCTCAGTCTTGGCTTAACATTAGCCTTAGTAAGCTGAACCACTTCCTGACCATCTGTAGCAGATACTGTACTTATAAAAGAATTGTATGTATCACATAGGTCCACCACGTGCACTGGAATATTAAAGGTCTTAGCTACTAGTTGACCATGCTCTGCATCCTGGGGATTACTTTGGCAAGGCATTATCACACCAACCACATTATCGGGGAATGCTCGCTTACTTAAAGCTGCTACTACACTAGAATCTATCCCCCCACTTAATCCTATCACTAGACCCTTAGCATTGGCTGCTGACACTTTATCTCTCAACCAATTAACTATAAATTCAGCTTCGTGCTCCCAGTTCATTATCCAATACTCCCTTCTCATTCTACTGATGTCACTAGTCTAATTAAATCGCACACATTAAATTGAAGCAAAACCTTAACATTAATTAATCTGTCTCAGATATTCTTTCTAGATATATTTTATGATCAATCAAGGCAAGGGATTTAATTTTAGTATTCTTTAAAATTTTCTGCTGTCCAAATATACTTTCTAAAAATAATTCGCCGTCTCTAGGGATCAACCTATCCACCCGTTCTAATACTAGTTCTTCACCATTCTCTGTAACTAAATATGCATTAGCCTCACACATGCTTATCGCCCTCCAAGCTTTTTAATTGTTTTACCAACTCATTTATTTGATGTGGTAATGGCTCTGTTGAAGCTCCAACCACAATAATGCCTGACTTGTTTAGTGGCAATAATACTTTAACTGCTGGAGATTCGGCAATTGCTTTTGCTACTGCTGGAGTCAATTCCCCTAGCATTGAGTTAGCTGTCAAAATAGCAACAGTGCCTACGACAACATCAACTTTAGAAACATTATAAATTATAGCATTTTCGCCACTGGCACCTTCATTTGCCCCCGCCTTTAGCATTAAAGCGGTAGCTAAAGCGTTAGTACCAAGGGCAATAATTTCTGTTTGTTCAGATAGCTCTTTTCTAATCTTTTCCGTCAAGTGCTTTCCTATGCCACCACCTTGACCATCAATTACTGCTATTCGCACACTGCTCCCCCTTATAATTTGTTATCCTTTAAGGTTATACAAAATCTCTCAATATTCCTGTTTGTCTATTGAAAATTTTTGATTAGTATTCCAAAAATCACAAAAACTTTGCATCACCACAACAAAGTACATCGTAAAAAATTATTGCGGTAATAAATACTTTGGTGGGGTAAAAGATTTTCATGGCAAATCACTCACTAAGAGCTCCAGCTTTAAAACTTCTAAGCTTGTTTTGTGAAACTCCAAAACTCGCTTCGCTCAAACAGTTGGAGTTTCTTTACAAAACTTCACTAAGAAATTTTACAAAGCTTTTGCAACTGTTCGCTTATTTGCCATGAAAATCTCTTGCTCTTCAGCAAAGAAACAAGGATTTCTTTGGAACATATTAAAGCATTCAGATATTCATACAGTTCTTTTTGACCTAAGAAGGCCAAAATTTGAAGTAATTGAGCGAATCTTTTGTGAAGGCTTGTTAAAGTTTCTTAGCGCAGCGTCTGACAAAACTCCGTCTGTCTGAGCGTCAGCGAGTTTAGGAGTTTTCAGACGCAAGCTTAGAAACTTTTAAGCCGAAACTCTAGGCTGAGCGGATTTCTTCAAATTGTCCAGCAAGGAAGCTTTACTGAAAAAGAAAAGGGCCTGCACCGAACTTATACTCGATGCAAACCCTAATATTTTACCACGTACTATAGCTTATCCGATAGCTAACCATCAGTGGGGGATGAAGAAAACCCCCGCTTATATAAGTTTCACTTTATTCCAATGCCCCTGATACTCCTGCATCTGCAAAGGTAGCCATTTCGTTTAGTATCTTGACCGCAGCCTCTACCA
>JAWSUQ010000448.1:0-1980 GCA_033549265.1 Bacillota bacterium | reverse complement strand
ATATTATTCCTTCAGCTATAGCTATTCGTTGCGTTTCACTTTTTTCGCCAACGTCTACCATCTTAGCTCTTCCTAGCTCGTCAAAGTGTGTTAGCTTACTCATAACTAACCCCCTATTTGATACATCATTTTCTCTGCTGCCTTCCAGCCCTCTTCTTTCATGCTATGTTTCATGGGCTTTTCCCATAAAGCTTGTAAGATTATTTCTTTTAGCCGGTCATCACTAAATCCAGACCTCAGCGGTGTCCTGAGATCTATTTCCTTACTTCCATGCAAGCAGGGTCGAAGCATGCCTTCAGAGGTCAATCGTAATCTATTGCATTGAGAGCAAAAGTGATTTGATAAAGCACTAATAAAACCAATAGTTCCTTGATGTCCAACTACTGTCATGTACTTAGCGGGACCAGCCCCTTTTATGCCAGTACTATTAATGATCTGATACTTATTGTTAATAAGATTTAATATTGCTTCTGAAGAAATATACTTGCTATCATCCCATTTTTCAGTCTCGCCGATAGGCATTAATTCAATAAATCTTACATGTAGAGGCTTTTCTCTAGTAAGTTCAACAAAATCAAATATTTCATTTTCGTTAAAGCCTGCCATAATTACTACATTAAGCTTTACAGGCTCAAATCCCACCTCGATAGACTTTTCAATGCCTGCTAAAACAGTTTGTAAATCTCCAGTCCTGGTAATGCTGATAAATTTACTTTCATCTAAAGTATCAAGGCTAATATTTACTCTAGATAGGCCAGCTTCCTTTAATGATACTGCCTTTTCTTTTAATAGCGCACCATTTGTTGTCAGAGAAATATCATCTATTCCACTAATTTTATTTATTTCACTGATGAAATCAACAATCCCTTTTCTAACTAAAGGTTCACCGCCAGTAATTCTGACCTTATTAATTCCCATTTCAGCTGATAAGCTTATTAATTTTATAAATTCTTCTAGGCTTAGTATTTCTGAGTGGTTCTTTAACTGAATTCCAGCTTCCGGCATACAATAAATGCATCGAAAGTTACATTTATCAGTAATAGAAACCCTTAAATAGTTAATTTTACGCAAGTATTTATCCTTATTCATCTAAAGCTCACCACTCTTTTATCATTATTTTAAATCTGATAAAATTGTCTCCTCAATTCTATCTACTAAACCTTTTGCATCATCTAGGCCATAACACGGTACTCCAATGGCAAAATTTTTATCAGTAGCTAATGCAATCAGCTCATCGGGACTACATAATATTTCGTCGTATACACCTTGGCGAAACACCTCAATCTTAGGCTTGTTTCCTCTCTTATAGCCCTCAGTTAAGATCAAATCTACTCCTTCTATGGTTTTAGCTATATCATCGAGACTCATTTCTTCTTCAACCTTTTTAATCATAGCCACCTTAGCAGGGGAGGAAATTATAACAATATCGGCACCTGCCTCACTATGTCTCCAAGTGTCTTTGCCAGGTATATCAATATTAAAGCCATGGACATCATGCTTCACGGTAGCTACTTTATAATTTCTAGCCTTTAGCTCTCTTAAAAGCTTTTCTACCAGAGTTGTTTTTCCAACATTAGACTTACCTACTACTGATACAACTGGAATCAATTATACTACCTCCATTTCTTTCGTTAAAATTATATCCACCATTTCCCCCGCTTTTAAAGGCCCTACTCCTGCGGGGATAATTATTAAACTATTACTAGTTAAGATAGACTTCATTACTCCAGGATTTTGCATTCCAGTCAGTTCTGTTAATATTTCTCCATCCTCTAAATAGGAGTAAGCCCTTAAAAAGCACATTTGGTTTCTCACCTTGGAGAAACCCTTCATAAGCTTTCCCTTTACAACCTTCGGGAGATGACTTAGTCCAAATGATCTATGAATTAGCGGCTTTACTAACAATTCAAAGGTAATCATTGCTGCCGCCGGATTTCCTGATAAGCCTATAAAAAGCTTGTTATCTTTTATGGAACATAC
>JAWSUQ010000447.1:0-2014 GCA_033549265.1 Bacillota bacterium | reverse complement strand
GTCCAAGGTTTCCGGATCTAAGGTGCCAAAGCCTTCATCAATAATAATAGTATCTAAATGGATACCTCCGGCGTAAGCCTGCACCACATCAGCTAATCCTAAAGCCAAGGATAGTGAGGCTAGAAAAGATTCTCCCCCAGACAGGGTAGCTACCCCTCTAGCTAAACCAGTGAAGTTGTCAAATACCTCTAGCTCTAATCCACCGGCTGCTCGTTTATGAGCTCTATCCATAGTCCGCTGCAGCTGATATCGGCCTCTACTCATTACCTTCAGCCGCTCAGTGGCCGCTATAGTTACATCATCTAGCAGCGCCCCTAGCACAAACCGCTGGAAGGTCAATCCTACCTTGTTGTTGCCATTAGCTACTGCTGATAAATCCCCTAATACTCTATACTTACCTTCTAGCTTTGTCAACACCTCGCTTATTTGACCTAACGCGGCCAGCCACTTTTGCTCCCGCTGGATTGTTTCTTCCATACTAGTCTGTTTTTTGCCCAATAGGTCCTTGACATCACTAGCATCAGCCAGCACCTGCTGTAGCTTAGTTATATCAGGCTCAGTTAAATCCTTTGTAGCCATTTCTGCTCGCCTTAACCGATCCTTAGCAGCACTTAGCCTATTCTCATAATCCTTTATTTCTTGCTCCATAGCACTTATCTCCGCTGGTAGCCTTTTAGCCTGGCTATATTCTAAGTAATTATCAAAGCCTTCCTCCTTAAGCCTATTAAGAAAATCCTTTCTTTCTGCTTCTAGGGCCTTTTCCGTTGTGCTAACATAATCCCTGCTATTGTGACAGCTGGTTTCTGCTTGAGTCAGTCTAGTTTGGGTCTCCTCAGCTGCTAGCCTTGCATTTTCCAACGCTACATCTAAAGCAGCTAAGGCAGCCTCAGCTTTTTCCTTGGCCTGTTGGAGTAGTTCATTATTCCTTAGCTCTAGCGGAATATCTGCTTCTCTCTCAGTAACTACCGCTTCTGCAGCCTTTAAAAGGGCCACTGTATGCACTAGCTTTTGCTCTACCGCTTTTAAATTATCTCGCTGTGCTGTTTCCGACAATTTTAGCTTATTTAATTGCTCCTGTAAAGAGCTTACATTATCTTTACTTTTTACTGCCTCATCCCAAGCCTTCTGCAGCTCTGTTACCCTTTGTTGTTGCTGAAGGATGCTGATATTGACGTTAGCACCTAATTCCTGAATTATTTCATCTATCCACTCCTGATGCTTAGCCAGCTGAATGGAGAGTCTTTGTGTACTTTCTTTGGCTTCCAAATAGCTATCCTCTAACTTGGCAATTGCTGCTTCCTTAGCTTTAATGACCTCTTCTGTTGGAACCAGCTCTTCTGCTACAGCTGGGAAAGGATGCTCATGGGAGCCACATACAGGGCATGCTTCTCCAACCTTTAGTCCAGCGGCTAACAACGCCGCTTGTCCCCGCTGCCTCTTAGCTAAAAGCTCTACATACTTCTCCTTGTCCTGCTGTAGCTGCTTTTGAAGTTCTCCTGATAATGTGCTAGCAGCTTGCTGTTGCTTATCTAGAGCTGTTAGCTGCTGTTGTAGCTTCAAAAGCTGCTGCTTTTTAATCAAGAGCCGCTCCGCTTCCTTGAAATTAGCTTCAAGAACCGGTGCTGCACCAGCCTTTTCTTTAGCTTCTTCCCAAGCCTTTGAGATAGCTTCTAGCTCCTGTTGAAGCTTATTTAATTGCTCTTCATTCTTAAGTTTTAATTGACTTGCCTCTCTATATCGGCCTTCTTCTTCTATCACCTGCTGTTTGGCCTGAGTCAGAGCTACCACCTTGTCAGTTAAACCTACTAATCTCAGTACCAGTTGCTGAGCCTGTAAGCGCTCCTGATCCCGGGCCTTTTCCTTTAATAACAATTCCTTTGACTCCACTGCCTGCTGTTGGGCCCCTTTCAACGCCTGCTCCTTTTGGAGCAATCCTTTTTTGGCATCCTCAAGCTCCGCTTTTTTAGCTTTGCCTATTCTTTCAGCCTCCACTAGTCGCAATGCCTTATTAGCC
>JAWSUQ010000446.1:0-2030 GCA_033549265.1 Bacillota bacterium | reverse complement strand
AGATGGGTTTACTATGTTTGTTCCTTATTCCTTGCCAGGTGAAGTTATTGAGGCAAAGGTAACGGCAGTGAAGAAAAATTATGGACGCGGTCAGGTCCTATCACTAATAGAACCTGCCCAAGAAAGGAGAGCAGTATCCTGCCAATGCCACGACCAATGTGGCGGATGCCAGCTGCTACATTTAGATTATGAAGAACAGCTGATCTGGAAAAAAAGGCTGGTCACCGAGACTCTGGCGCGGATTGGTGGCATTGAAGCAGATGTATTGCCAGTACTGGGAATGAAAAACCCAGCCAGCTACCGCAACAAAGTACAGCTTCATGGGCAGGCCAGTGCAGGTAAAGATCAAGAGACAAAGGCTAAAATAAATAAAGCTGTATCAAATCTAGGTTACTTTGCAGCTAGGTCTAGAAAACTTGTTTCCGTCAAAGCTTGCGCCCTTTGGCCTAGCAGCTTCAAACCAGTAGTAGAAAAGCTGGAACAATTATTCGTCAAATACCAACTGGTTGAGAAAATAAAGCATTTAGTATTGCGGGAAGGAAAAAAAGGTCAGCTAATGGTAGTTGCTGTAACCGGTGATAGCAATGACACCAGCAAGCTGCAGCAGGTGGCCCAAGAGTTGCTGACTAATTCAGCAAAGGCAGAGGCAACTTATTGTCTGAATGTAACTAGCTTCTACCACAATATTAACCCTATAGAGGGTAGCCTGATTCTGGGCAGGGAGTTTATTCATCTTGGCGGTACCAAGCAGCTGTCAATCACAATTGGACAGCTGGAGTTTCTTATATCTCCAGCAGCATTCTTTCAGGTCAATACCGCTCAAACCGAGGTGCTATACAATAAGACAGCAGAGTATGCTGCTTTAACAGGAGCAGAAGTTGTTTTAGACGCCTACTGTGGCACAGGTACTATTGGCCTATATCTGGCAGACAAAGCTAAGGAAGTGGTAGGGATAGAGGTAGTAGCTGAAGCCATCAACGATGCCAGGCAAAACGCCATCCATAATCAAATAAGTAATGCACAGTTTAAGGTAGGAAAGGTAGAAGGGCTGCTACCCCAGATGGTGCAGCAGGGCTTTTATGCAGAAGTTGTGATTCTAGATCCACCAAGGGCCGGCTGCGACCCCCAGGTCCTGGCAGCCATCAGTCAAATGGAGCCAAACCGAATTGTCTATGTATCCTGCGACCCAGCGACCCTGGCTCGGGATCTGAAGATAATGGTTGAAGAAGGTTATGAGGTAAAAGAGGTGCAGCCAGTGGATATGTTTCCGCAGACAAGCCACGTGGAGTGTGTCGTGTTGATAGAGAAGAAATAGATTGATGGCAAAGACTTTGAAGTTTTTTGTTAATAATCAAAAAGTGTGTTCTATGTTTCCTCAGAATATAAGTTTGGGGGAAGGTTTTACGTTAGGGGTTTGTCGTACTATTATGCAAAACTAAGGGAATTTGTGTAATTGTTGAGTCCTGTGTGAAGGTTTAGGCGTATTATCAATTACTCCCCTAGCTGATGCGTAGACGAGAAATAATTTAAATTTAAAGGGTTAGAGGAATCTAGCCTTTTTTGTTGTTTTTAACTTTTCTACATCGTAGAAAAATAATAAGATGATTTTCAAATAACACTTGACATTTAAAAAGCATTAACTTAATATGTAACTATAGTTATATAACACATGTAATTTTAAAAAAGAGGAGGTTATGATGTGCCGCCTAAAACTAAGTTTAATAAAGAAAATATTATTGAAGCTGCATTTGAGATTGCGAAAGAAAACGGTTTTTCTGCTATTACAACACGCAGTGTAGCAAAACGCCTAGACAGTTCGGTTGCGCCAATTTACGTTAACTTTGAAACAATTGAGAATTTAATTGAAGCTGTAGTTCAACGTGTTTTTGCTATCTCGAACGAACTAATAGAAAAGCAAACAGGACCTAATATTTTTGAAAATATCGGAAAGGCGAGCTTAGAGTTTGCAAGAGATTATCCAGTTCTTTTTCGCGAACTAACGATGCAACCAAATCAATACATGGCATCTT
>JAWSUQ010000445.1:0-2032 GCA_033549265.1 Bacillota bacterium | reverse complement strand
GCCTTATTTTTCTACCGGGCTTTTCAACTAAGGAAAGCATTACAGAGTTCTCCGGTAGGGGGGTAGGCATGGATGTAGTGACTAAAAACATACAAGCTGTAGGAGGTTCTGTTTCAGTTGATAGCCTTGAAGAGAAAGGCACTACTATTACCCTGAAAATCCCCCTTACATTAGCTATTATTGATGGTATGAATATTAGAGTAGGCAGCTCAAGATACACAATTCCCACCATAGCAATTAAGCAATCATTTCGCCCAAGAGAGGCCGATATCATCAAGGATCCAGACGAAAATGAAATGATTATGGTCAGAGGAGAATGCTATCCCATCTTACGGCTACATGAGCTTTATGGGGTCAAGACTAATATTACCTCCTTTACTGAAGGAATTCTGATCATGGTGGAGGATGAAGAAAAGAGCCTCTGCATATTTGCAGACGAACTATTGGGACAGCAGCAAGTGGTGGTTAAAAACTTACCTAACTATATCAAGAATACTAAGAACATCACTGGCTTAGCGGGATGCACCTTGTTGGGGGATGGCAGTATAAGCCTGATTTTCGACATAGGGGCCCTTGTTAATCACAAGAAATAAAGGGAGAAAGGAGTAAACAAATGGCTGAAACTGTTATGGAAGAGATATTAGAGCAGGAGGACACCCAAAAGGACAAGTTCCTAACCTTCTCATTAGGCAGTGAATTCTATGGAATGGAGATAAAACACGTAACTGAAATTATAGGGTTACAGCCTATCACTGAAGTTCCTGAAGTTCCAGATTATGTAAAAGGCATTATTAATTTGAGGGGCAAGATAATTCCAGTAATGGATGTGAGGCTACGGTTTAAAAAGCCCTTTAGGGAGTACAATGATAGGACCTGTGTGATTGTAATAGACATTAAGGATATAGCGGTAGGGTTGATAGTAGACAGTGTATCAGAGGTGCTTGCTATCCCAGAGGAAGAAATAGTAAGCCCCCCAGAGGTAAGTAAAAGTGGCAATAAATACATCAAAGGCATTGGTAAGGTTGGCAGTGAGGTGAAACTGATCTTAGATTGCAATAAGCTACTAAACGATGAAGAGGCAGATAGTCTAATTAATATTCAATAACTGAGGGGGAATACATAAATGAAGTGGTTTAATAACTTAAAGATTAAAACAAAGTTAATTTTATGCTTTATAGTACTGGCCTTAATAACAGGTATTGTTGGTATAGTAGGCATTGTTAACATGAGTGATATTAACACCAAAAGTGAGCACATGTACACAAGAGATTTTTTACCATCATTAGATTTAGCAAAGATTCAGGCAGGGCAGCAAAATGTGCGTGCCAATCAGATATTGCTCGTTTATGAAAGAGATCCTGAGCGATTCGACTTGCGAAACGATGAAATAAATCGCACAGTTGAGCAAACTAATGAGCTATTAGCGAAGCTAGAGGCTTCTTTAGTTAATGACATGGAGCGGGAGCTCTACAACAACATGATAGAAGCTTTAAGTAACTACCGGAATGTCCGCAACGAAAATATTAGTTTAATTAAAGACCAAAAATTCGACGAAGCACTGGCAACCCTTAACAGGACAACAGAAGCTAGACTTGCAAGCGATGGTGAGCTACAAAAATTAATCGACTATTTTACAGGGGCTGCAGCTGATCAGGTTGCCAGCAATGCAGCTAATTTTAAATCCCAAACTTATGTAATGACTGCAGTTATTATATTTAGCATTTTGCTTGCTATAGGTCTAGGGTTACTATTAGCTAACCAAATGAGCAAGTCTCTAAATATACTGGTAAAAGGTGCTGACCGTATTGCAGATGGTGATCTTGATATAAATATCGACATTGATACAAAAGACGAAGTTGGTATTCTGGCCGAAGCTTTTAAGAGAATGACTGACAACATCAACGAAGTTATGTCTAACATCAATTCTGCCTCAGAGCAGGTGTCCTCAGGGGCTAAACAGGTTTCTGATTCCAGTATGGCGCTTTCTCAAGGAGCTACTGAGCAAGCTAGCTCCATTGAACAATTAACCGCC
>JAWSUQ010000444.1:0-2051 GCA_033549265.1 Bacillota bacterium | reverse complement strand
CAGGCCGGGAAAAAAGCCAATGGAGCTGTGTTAGCTTCAGATGCCTTTTTGCCCTTTAGCGATACTGTGCTTCAGGCATATGAAGCGGGAATTAAAGCAATAATTCAACCGGGCGGCTCTGTTCGAGATGAAGAGGTTATTGCAGCTGCGGACAAATATGAAATGATTATGATTTTTACAGGTCAGCGTCATTTTAAACACTAAGGGGGATGAAAAAGTGCGTTTTTTAGTAGTTGGCGGAGGGGGACGGGAACATGCTTTGATTTGGAAGCTGTCTCAAAGCCCAAAAGTAACCAAAATCTATTGTGCCCCCGGTAACGGAGGGACAGGAGACTTAGCTCAAAATGTTTCAATTCAAGCGGATGATATAGAAGGCTTGCTTAAGTTTGCTCTTGATGAACAAATAGACTGGACTATAGTAGGACCTGAGATACCATTAATGCTGGGATTAACAGATAAGTTTCGGCAGCAGGGGTTAAAGGCCTTTGGACCTAGCCAAAAAGCAGCAGAGATAGAAGGCAGCAAAGCTTTGGCCAAGGAGCTAATGTTTAAATATGGGATACCTACCGCTCAGTCAGAGGCCTTTGTGGACAGCAAGGCTGCCATTGACTATATCAACAAAACAGGAGCCCCTTGTGTTGTCAAAGCCGATGGCCTTGCGGCAGGCAAAGGGGTTGTAGTGGCCATGGATGTGGCCACTGCTATAGCTGCGGTAGAAATGATAATGCAGGATAAAGTATTTGGCGAATCAGGCAATAAAGTAATAATTGAGGAATTTTTAGAGGGTGAAGAGGTTAGCATCTTGGCCTTTACGGATGGCCAATCAATTCTGCCGATGGTGTCAGCTCAGGATCACAAGCGGGCCTATGACGGAGATGAGGGGCCTAACACCGGCGGAATGGGAGCCTACTCTCCAGCTCTTATTTATACAAAGGAAATAGCTAATAAGGTCCAGCAGACTATATTAGAGCCAACAATAAAAGGTTTGGCTGCAGAGGGAAGAGCATATACCGGAGTAATATATGCTGGTTTGATGCTTACAGTTGAGGGCCCTAAGGTGCTAGAATATAATGCCCGCTTTGGAGACCCGGAGACTCAGCCTGTACTAATGCGATTAGAAACAGACCTAGTGGAGGTGATTGAAGCTATTGATAAGCAAGAGCTGCATTTGCTAAGCTTAAAATGGTCCCCTGCAGCTACTGTCTGTGTGGTCATGGCCGCCGGCGGATATCCAGGAGAATATGGCAAAGGAGATGCTATCACTGGGCTAGATAAGGTAGCCCTAGAGGATAGTGCAGTTTATGTGTTTCAGGCAGGCACCAAAAAGGAGAAGGGGCAGCTGGTTACTGATGGTGGTCGGGTGCTGGGGGTTACTGCCCGAGGAAAGGATATCAAAGCAGCTGTTGCTAGCGCATACAAAGCAGTAGAGAAAATTAACTTCAGCAAAAAGCAATATCGAAAAGATATCGCCTATAAAGCATTATAGGTCAATTTACATCCAGTGTGTTGCTATATTAAATGTAACACACTTTTTTATACTGTTTATTCCCTTTTTCACTAGGGCTTTTGTGCAAAATTTAGAGGACTATTCTGAAAAATGTCGAATAGTAAAAAAATAGCAAACAGCGTTATAATTTAAAGCTTACCAAATTTGCAATGAAGCTAGTGTCATTGTATATTTTTTTAGATACCTGGTCTAACCAGTAAACAGTCAGACCAAATGCTGGAAGTAATAACTTGCTTTAAGGGGTGAAGATTAATATGGTAAAATACTTAGAAAAGTATATGGAGCTTACCAAAGAACTAGTTGATATTGTTTCAGAGGAATCAGGTTTTCCTGTAATTATCTGTGGCGAAGGTGGAAGGATTCTGGCTGCTACAGATCGCTCTCGCATTGGCAATATTCATAAGGGAGCCGCTAGAGTAGTTGGTGGAGAGGTAGACGAGGTGTCTGTTACCCTAGAGCAGGAAGAAGAGAACAAACGCCAGGGGATTGATGTAAGGGCTGGACATAATCAAGTAATTTTCGTGAATGGCATTAGGTGCGGCAA
>JAWSUQ010000443.1:0-2068 GCA_033549265.1 Bacillota bacterium | reverse complement strand
CTACTAAAACTGCTGTTTTCCCAGAACCTGCTGCCGCTGCTACTAAGATATTTTCTCCTCTAGCGGAAATAGCCTGCCATTGAGCATCGGTCCATTGACTGCCTGCTGGCTTCGGAATTATTCTACTCATTTTCATCTGCGGCCCCTCCTTCCATAATCCTTGTCAGGATGGTATTATCGTCAACAGTTGTCAACTGCCTATAATTGTTTTCAGCCTGGGTCTGATCAAACTGACATACAGCACTAAACGAACAATAGGTACAAGCTGTTTTTTCCTGCAGCTTATAGGGAGCTATCTCTATGATCCCATTAGTAATAGCTTCACCAGCTTGTACCATGAGGGACCTTACATATGAACACAGCCCCATTAGCTGCTTTAGTTTAATAACAGAGGAATTATCATAAAACTCACCGCTCTTTTTTATAGCAACTGGAATTATAGGTGAATAGTTTACTTCCAGCTGGGTATCCATTAACTTAACAATCTCTACATCCTCAAGCACCATCCCCTGCATTTTATAGCTGCGGAAAAGTTTTGCCGCTCTTTCCTCAGATGTTATGTGGGGCTTCTCCCTCAGCAAGGGATTATGGACGTAAAAGTATAGCAGCCCGGCAGGAATCGGTTCCTCTCCCAGCCACTTTTTCCCGTAGGTTAAAACCACATCTAGGTAGGCCAATAACTGCAGTGAAATGCCAAAGTATATTTGGTTTAGGTCAAGCTTAGTCTCACTTGATTTGTAGTCAATTATCCTTACTAATAAGCCCCTGCTGCTATGGGCCACGTCAATCCGATCAATTCTTCCTGCCAGCTCTAAAAGATAACCATTGGCAAGGTGAAAGTTAATTGATGGCAATGGGCCACCAGCGCCAAAGGATAGCTCTAAGGCCTTAGGCTTAAAGCTACTCCTCTTAGCCTGCTGGCTAAGGGCAAAGGCCGTTTGTCCCAGAACTCTTTTTATTCTATGGGTAAGGTACTGATGACGCTTAGAGCTAAGAAGGATTTGCCGCGATAATTTAGGCGCCAGCTGATCCACTACTTCACCAGCCAGCTGGTGACACTCCTCTAGCTGCAATTCTTCCCAGTCCTTTTGCTGTTTTTCTAGCTCTTCTGGAAGAAGCTTTAGGACATCATGATACAGTTGACCCATGTCAGGAGCCTCTAGCCTAAAAATAGTTCGTTCTCTTAACTTTAAGCCATAACTAGCAAAATGGGCAAATGGGCATGCCTGAAACCGTTCTAAGCGAGCAACGCTCCCTTTAATCCGTCGTCCATATATACGCTCAACTGTAGCGGTGGCTAAGTTAGACTCTTTATTGGCATAAAACAGCCCCTTCAACAGCTGCTTAGCCTTCCCGTAATTTTTTGCTTCTGTAGTAAACCAGTTATACACGTCCCACCAAACCGGTGCTAGATGGTACCCCTTTTGCCATTGCCTTAACTGCCCCATTAAATAAGACAAGGCCCGGTCACTGTTTGTTATCATCTCCAGCTGCTCAAGCTCCGTCCTTTCTCCAGCCTCCTGATAAACTACCTTATTACTAGCATCAGGTAGGAGCAATTTAATATGGTTCAACAAAGTGGACGGCAGCATTCCCTTGCCTTCCTCATCCGCTAGCGGATAGCTTAGCCACAGCAACTCACTGGCTCTAGTGAGGGCATTATAAATTAAAAACTGCTCGTCTAAAAGCTGACGCCGACTGCCTGGAGCCAGCTCTACTCCATTTTGCTGCAGCAGCTCTCTTTCATCCTCCGCCAGCATTCCCTTATCCTTCACCTTAGCAGGCAAAATTCCATCGTTTACCCCAAGAATAAAGGTACATTTAACTTGAGCTACCCTTGAGCGATCTAGACTGGCCACTACCACCTGGTCTAAGGCCGGTGGAACTAAGGCAAAGTGCATGCTCTCAAATCCCGTCTCTAGGAGGGTAGCAAAAAGCTTCACAGACATCTTCTCATTTCCCATAAATTCAACTAACTGGTCCAGTAGCTCTAGCACTGCCTTCCAAACCTGTGAGTGCTCCCGAGCTTTTTCCAGCTTACCTGCTGCCTCTGCCTGTTGGCACCATG
>JAWSUQ010000442.1:0-2095 GCA_033549265.1 Bacillota bacterium | reverse complement strand
TAGTAGCTCGAATAGGTGGAGACGAATTTGCTATAATTTTACCAAGGGTTAACGCTGAGCAAGCCCAGCTAGTAAAAAACCGAATACTAGAGCGGCTAAAGGCCAGGGTTAATTTCATGGAAGGGTTTGCCATAAGCTTATCTATCGGGGTAGAAACAGCAATTAATGAGATTACCCTAGATCAAGCCTTTAAAAAAGCCGACGATGAAATGTATAAGGAAAAAATGATTGGTAGTACTCGCTTGAAAAAGCAAATATTTGGCTTGTTAGAAAAGCGAATGATGTTAAGGGATTGGATGTCGCCGATCCGCTTAAAACTAATACAGGATGCTGCTAAGGCCTTCGCCTATTATGTTGGCTTATCTGAAAAAGAGCTAAAGGATTTATTGACTTTAAGCAAGTATCATGATATTGGCAACAGCATTTTAGATGAACATATATTTACTTGTGCCAACAAGCTAGCTGAGCAGGAGCTGCAAATAATGAGAAGTCATGTGGAGGCTGGCCGCAGGATTTGCTCATGCTATCCGAGTTTGACTGATATCAGCGATTATTTATACTATCATCATGAATGGTGGAATGGCACAGGGTATCCAATTGGTATTGAGGGTAAAAAAATTCCTCTAATCGCTCGGATTTTTTCCATAATTGATGCCTTTGAAGCTATGACGGGTGAAAGACCTTATCAAACTACCAAAAAATTAGATGAAGCAATAGCTGAGCTTAAAGAAAAATCAGGTACGCAATTTGACCCTATTTTAGTACAGGTTTTCTGTGATAAAGTACTGCCGGCAATGGAGCATAAAAATGAAACCCTTCAAGTAAATTAATGAGAAAGTTCACTAAAGTGCACCTGTTTGTTAGATTTGTGTCTAACATAAGGGTGCACTTTTTAGTAATGATTAGCCAACCTCTCGCATAGATTATTTAGGAGAAGTAGGAGGGATGTCCTGATGAACCTAAAAAGTAAAAGGGAGCAACTTAAAGAAGCCTTTTCAAAGCTGCTGGAGATGCCCAGTGATGTAATTTTGGATATGCCTAAAATAATAATGGTTGGCAATATTCAGCTTTATATTGAGAATCATCGGGGGATTGTTAGCTTTAGCCAAGAAAAGGTAGAAATTGCTGTTAGCTTAGGCAAGGTGGAGGTTATTGGAAGTAATCTAGTTATTCGAGGTATTTTTACAGATGAAATAATGCTAGAAGGGAAAATAGACGTAGTTCAACTAACAAGATAGGGTGATGATGGTGCTGTTATCAAGATGGTGGTCTTATTTTTTGGGATATTTAATAGTTGCAGTGGAAGGTGTTTTTTTAGAGAAGTTTTTAAACATGGCCAGTAGTAGGGGAATTACCCTTTGGGATATTCAGCCTATGGGACAAGGCAAAATGAAGATAAAGGTTCGGATACAGGGTTTTAAGCAACTGCGGCATGTAGCTAGAAAGCAAGATTGCAAAATGAGAATAAAAGGGAAAAAAGGCATGCCCTTTTTACTGTTAAGGTTAGAGCAGCGTAAAATGTTCTTTTTAGGGGCGGTAGGCTTTACCGTAATTTTATATATGCTATCTTCTTTTGTTTGGTTTATTGATATAACTGGAAATGAAAATACAAAGTCCCAACAAATCTTGCTGGTGGCAGAGCAGGCAGGCTTAAAGCTAGGAGTTGCTAAAAAGGAGCTTAACCCCGAAACAGTAGAAAAGGCTATCGGTAATATGCCCCAAATAGCCTGGGTAGGAGTAAAAATTAAAGGAACAAAAGTAGTAATCGAAGTTGCTGAAAAGGTTATGCCAGATGTGGCAGCAGATGAAACTATTCCTGCGCATCTTATTGCTACCAAGGATGGGCTAATTCAAGAATTAATTACCTTAGCGGGAGTGCCTGCCATAAAGCCTGGGGACACTGTTAGAAAGGGTCAAATTCTTATTTCCGGATATATTTATCCCACAGAGAACCAATTAAATGATCCCGCAGGGCTAGAGGGAGAGCAAACATATGTAGGAGAGCCTCAAAAAACTCGAGCAAAGGGAATTGTGCGGGCAAGAGTATGGTACGAAGAAACGGTAAGGGTGCAGTTAGAGGAAAAGGGTTATAATA
>JAWSUQ010000441.1:0-2096 GCA_033549265.1 Bacillota bacterium | reverse complement strand
CCTGTCGCCCACAATTGAGTCAACTTTCTTTAAAATAATCGAAGAATCAGGAGAGCTGGCCCGTAATGTGCTGGCCTTTTTACCTTTTGAGGAATTAGAGGTAGACCAGGTTCACAATGACCCTCAAGCGGTGGAAATACTAGGAGAGGTGTGTACAGAGCTCTTAGATGTAGCCCAAACCTGTGTCTCCATGATTTTTGTGCTGGAGCAGACCTATGGCATCTGCATGGACCAGATGATTAGCCTGCATCTTGAGAAGCTTCAAGCAAAGGGTTATCAGTATAATCGGGAGGAAAAATACTTTATAACCTCTGAAAGTGACTATAAATACCTTCATTTGCCTCGGCTGGACCTGACAGGGGTCACTTTGTTGACTACTGCCTGCAAGCTGCAGGAGGAAATAGGGGAAGCGGGTCAATTCTGGGGTAAGGGGCAGGGGAAAAGCGGGGAGCAGGCTGCTCTTGATAGCGATAGCATAATCAAGGGTTATTCCCTAGAGCTCTTAGATATTGCCCAGTGCTGCTTTACCATGATGTATATCCTCCAGGAGAAATATCGGATAGATTTTGGGCTGTTGGTACGGAAGCATTTGGAGAAGCTGCGACTAAAGGGTTATTGTAAGTAGGAAATATTTGTGTAGGTCAAAAGGCGTTCCGTCTTTAGAAGTTCTAAGCTTGCTTTAGAAAACTCCAAAACTCGCTGCGCTCAGACAGTTGAAGTTTTAACTGCTGTCATTTATTAAGCGAGCTAGGTAGTGGGCGTAGGAAAAGGTCTTAGGTGGTGTATAACCTCTTGATTGAGCAATGGTGGCAATTGGTACAGGTCTATTTTTTACCGGAAGCTGCTGGAGTTCACAGATAATTAGGGGGATTTCTCGAGGCTCTCCGTGGTAGTTTTTAAAGATTAGCCTTCCCTGGGCTTCATGGTTTTTGTCCTGAAGGTCATGAAAATTATGGATGAAGTTTAACTGTCCAGAGTTGTGGACAACCTGATCTAAAGATGGTACTACCCAGATGATTTCGCTGAGATAGTCATACATCAGGGCATACCACAAATAGTTGGCACAGCCAAGCTTTCTTTCCGTCATTTTGCGAAGGTTATAATGCTGACAATCATATAAGTCGTGATGGTTGTCAATATGAATTAAGCATGCAGGTATGTCTGCAGGCTGACAGTATTGTTGCCAAGTCTGAAAGCTTTCCTTATGGTTGTCAAAGGAAAAGGCCTTAGTTTTCCTAAAGTCAAAGCCCTTTTCTTTGAGAGTCATAACCAGGTTTTCGGGACTAAGCCAAACATGAGAGGATTTATCTAACTGTTCTAGCTCATGTTCCCCGGTCCTTTTTAATTGAGGAACATAGGTCACAAGAAAATCTACGTCAATATCTAAGAGATACATATAGATTCACCTCGCGTTTTATGGTCGCAGTAGTTCCTGAGAGGAGATTTATCCCTCTCGTGCTACAGCATTAGGTCCTTAAGAAATTATATGATAAAGGAGGGCAATATAGTGAATAATTCACCACAAGAGCCTAATAAGCCTATCAAGGTAATAATGATTTTTGGTACAAGACCGGAAGCAATAAAAATGGCGCCCTTAGTAAAAGCTCTAGAACAATCAACTGAGATCCAGGTTAAGGTAGCTGTCACCGCCCAGCATCGGGAGATGCTAGATCAGGTGCTGCAGCTCTTTGAAATCGTGCCTGACTTCGATTTAGACATAATGGAGCCGGGGCAAACCTTGGCAACTGTGACTACCAAGGCGCTTCAAGGGTTAGACAAGGTGTTAGAGCAGGAAAAGCCAGATCTGGTATTAGTACATGGTGATACAACTACTACCTTTGTGGCAAGCCTAGCTGCCTTTTATCAGCAAATCCCTGTAGGTCATGTAGAAGCAGGATTGCGGACGAACAACAAGTATTCTCCCTACCCTGAGGAAATGAATAGACGATTGACCGGTGTCATAGCAGATATCCATTTGGCACCAACATCTACTGCTGCTGAAAACCTGCGGAAAGAAGGAGTAAGGGAGGAGGCCATTTTCATAACCGGCAATACGGTGATAGATGCCCTCCAGGCTACTGTTAGGGATGACTACC
>JAWSUQ010000440.1:0-2109 GCA_033549265.1 Bacillota bacterium | reverse complement strand
CTGCTACTATTGAGGTCAGCTGTTTGCCTATCCATGCCTCACCGCTAATTTCCTGCAAAACTTTGGCTACCACCTGAGGTTTAACCGCTAAGATTACCATCTCCACCTCTTGAACTAGCTCTTGATTTCCTATAGCTATATTGATTTTATACTGCTGTTTAAGGTAGTTAGTTCTTAACGTATCTATATCATATAACCAAATATCAGCTGGGGTAATTAGCTTTTTCTCTATTATACCCTTTATTATAACTTCTGCCATGACACCCCCACCGATAAATCCTATCTTCCGATGCTCCAATGCTACTCCTCCCTTAAGTTCTTTTCCCAGCTAATATTAATTACTTTATTGGCCGGGTCTTGCTTAACTTCTCCTGTTATTATAACATTGCTAGGAGTAAATAGAAAAATGTTCTGCCCTAGCTTCTGCATGCTGCCATTTAGGGCAAAAGTCACACCACTAAGAAAATCGATTATTCGTTGTGCTGTTTCTCGATCAAGATGATCTAAATTGGTGATTACTTGTTTTCTGGCCTTTAAATGCTCTGACACCTTTTGAGAATCCTCAAAGGCTTTAGGCTCTAAAATTACCACCTTCTGTTGTTTATTAGCAGGCAGCCCTACTATATTTGCTTTTTTCTTAAGGTTCTCCTCTTCATATTCAACTTCCCTATCGTCCAAGTAATGCTCCTCATCATCCTCTTTAATGTCAAATCCTAAGCCGTACAGTAGCTTATCCCAAATTTTTTTAGCTTTACTCATTTGATTACAATCCCCCTTTAGTATTGACGTTCACCAAATAACCCCGTCCCTAACCGAATTATTGTAGCGCCTTCCTCAATGGCTACCTGAAAGTCATTGCTCATTCCCATCGACAGCTCCTGCATTTCTACATTCGGAATGTTAGCTTCTCTAATCAAATTAGCTAGCGTAGTCAATCCCCTGAAACATCTTCTTGTTTCCTCTGGATTTTCAACAAATGGAGCCATAGTCATTAACCCTTTTATCTTAAGATTATTAAGTAAAGATATTTTTTCAACTATTTTAATTGCTTCCTCAGGTGCAAACCCATATTTTGAATCTTCTCCTACAACGTTAAATTGAATTAAAATATTTACGCAAATATTCTTCTTAACACACTCTTTACTTATTTCTTTAGCTAATTTGAAGCTATCAACTGAATGGATTAAGCTGACCTTATCAACCACATACTTCACCTTATTAGTTTGCAGATGCCCAATAAAATGCCAATTTATGTTCAAATGTTTTAGCTGGTCATATTTCTCTAGCAGCTCTTGCACCTTATTCTCACCAATATCATATATCCCTAAATCATAAACATTAGTAATTGCTTCTATTGGTAGAGTTTTAGTTACTGCTACCAGTTTTATCTCCGTGCCATCCCTATGGGATTGCTTTGAGGCCAAGGCTATCTCTGAAGTTAAACAGGCCAATCTGTTACCAAGCGTCCCTTTTTCCATATATATCCCTCCAAGTACTATCTAGGGTTACTTATATATTTGGTGTTTTTAGCCAGCCCGCTAATTGCTACCTTATTATCAATTTGTCCGATAATTTCTACTGGCTGCCATTTATAAGTATTGTCTCTATTAGCAATCATTAAACCAGGCTCATTATTTTCATATAACAAAGCTTCCTTTTCCACTATCAACCCTGAGTAATGCTCCAGCACTAATTCTAGGTCAAGCTGCCTCACATTTAAAAATTCTTCAACAAAAGAGTCTAATGTTAATAACACCCCTCTGCTATTTAAATTCCCTTCCACTGCAATAACCTTTCCCTGAATTAATTCAAGACTTTCGTCGCCTATTTTAAATTTCAGTGCATCTCCAATGGAGATGTCAATATCTGGTTCAGGCAAAGTGATATATAATTTCATTGGCACCAGATTATTAATTATTTTAGCAACAGGTTGTCCTCGGTCAAAATGATTAGCCAGAGAGGGAACTAAATCCCGTTCTTGGTTAGGTAATTTACTCCAATCTAGTTGGTCATAATTATTAATAGTTAAAATTTTTTCAAGCCCATCAATTTGATATGATACAAGCCCTGCTACTGGAGCTTTAATAACAGCATTAGCTTGAGCAGTAA
>JAWSUQ010000439.1:0-2154 GCA_033549265.1 Bacillota bacterium | reverse complement strand
CATTTGAGTGTAGAAAAAATAAAAAAGCTAAAATTGCTAGCAGTAAAATTAAATGCCATTTAAAGCTTTGTTTACTTAGTAGCTTTGCTGTCCATTTCAAACTGCTCACCTCATTTTGATGGTATTAGTATTAGCAGCTTTGCACAAAAAAATTTACTATATTTCTTTTTAGTACTTAAAATGTTTAAGCAGGAGATAATTTCCCAATTGTTGAATAGGTTTAAAAACAAAAAGCAGCCTAGAATGGCTGCGGCAATTATAATAGAATCTTATTTAAATAAAAAAATATTAAAGTAAGGGCAGTTTTAGGTCATGCCCAGGACTAAAGCAAGCAGCCTTCTTTGCAGTGAGCAACGGCTCTAAGCATCCATTGTTTTCTTAACATTAACTGAACACCTCCTTTGGTTCTTATGTAAGAGGATTGATACCCCCTATGGGTATATTATAATTTATTTATCCTTTTTATGCAATAGTATTATAAACTATGCAGCTAGTTTTTCGGTTATACTTACAATATAAGGAAAAGCTAAAGGGCTTTTAGGAAAGAAGGTGGATAAATTGAATTATATTGATTTGTTTATAGGAGGGACCTTAGTAATAGCAATTGTAAAAGGATATCGACGAGGAGTTTTAAATACTATAGCTCGTATAGCCAGCTATGTAATAGGCTTAGGGGTTGCCATATATCACTATGGGTCCTTTGCTAATTGGCTTGATGAGAGGATAGGCTTGGCGGAGCGGATAGGAGCCTTTATCTATGGTTTGCTGCCACTACCTACAACAGTGATGACGGCTGCGGTGGATGGACTGGGAATTGAAGAGCTGACGGACATTTTAGCAGAGCTGCCTTTGCCGGGCTTTTATCAGCAGCAAATGCTGTCTTATATAGATAATTATCAGGTTATGCTGGCGGGCTCCATCATTTCCATTGGAGAAACTATCGCCATGATTCTTGCAAATACAGTGGTGGAAATAGTATGCTTTGCCATGATCTTGCTGGGTGTTATGATTATCACTAGAAAATTAGTTAGTCTAGTATCCTGGGGTGCCTATAAGACTCCTTTTGGAGGATTAAATAGTGCTATCGGTGCAGCTTTAGGATTATTAATAGGCATTATTAGTACAGTAATTTTCATGGGACTGCTGGTGCCAATCGTAGCCTTAGGACAAGTTGCCCAAATAGAACCATTGGTGACGGTGGGGCAGCAGGTAAATACGTCCTTGTTACTTCCCTTTTTCTTAGGGCTATTTGCTTTATTTCAAGCCAGCGCCGGGGGAATAGTGCCTTTTGCCAGTGGTCTATTTAAAATGTAAAGAATTAGGAAACCATTGTTGCATAGGGAGGGATGCTGATGGGTCTGTTAAATGTATGGCATCGGGTAGCGTTAAACTTTACTTCCAAAGAAGCGCTGATCCCGCAAATAGAAAAAAAGCTAATAGAAGGTTATAGTAAAATATCTTTACAGCTGAAGGAAGAGCTAGCCTATCTTTCGCCGCTGGAGCTAGCGCAATTAGTTAATAGGATAGGGGATGAGCTTTCACCACTAGTAAGGCAATCTCTCAAAACCTATGTGACGGAGCAGCCTATTGGCGAGGCTTGGATCAACATGCTAGTAGTAGAGCGAAAGGTAGAGACAAAGCTAACAGCTATTGAAGCTATTGGGCAGCTAAGATTGGGTCAGGGGGCTTGGCCTTTAGTGGAACTGCTCAAAAACAGAAATGAACGGCTACAGATGGCCGCGGCTAAGTCCTTAATGGCGTTGCCAACCTTGCCTTTAATCCCTGGATTAATTGAGGGGTTAAGAAAAAAGGAGTTTTGGCTTCCCGCTAGAGTGGCCCCTGTGATCTTAACATGGCCTGATACCGCTTTGCCTCTATTGCAGGATATTCTGGTAGAGGAAGGGCTAGAGGAAGAGGTCTACCAAGTAGCGGTTGAAATATTAAGCGAAGCAAAAAAGCCAAAGGTTAATACTTTTTTAGCAGAAATTTTTATGAAGCATGGAGCAAAGATCCAGACCAAGATACTAGAGGTATTATGTAACTTAGGGGCCCAAGAGGCTGAAGCTTTGGCAATTAAATCACTGACTAGTACCAGCTGGCAGCTCAGGCTGCAAGCCATTAACATCTTAAATCGATTGCAGGTCAGGAGCTTAG
>JAWSUQ010000438.1:0-2157 GCA_033549265.1 Bacillota bacterium | reverse complement strand
AAGATTCCCTTACCAGTTCCTGATTCCCCCAGGACTAAGACAGTAGAATCAATATTAGCTACTCGTTCCGCCATTAGCATAATCCCTTGCATCCTAGGACTTTTGGTAACCATTTGGGGTATTTCCATCTCTTTTTTACGTAGCTGCTTAACCTCTTGCTTATAGCGCTTTAGCAACTGCTTGCTATTGGCCAGTTCCAGCTTTAATCCTTCAGTTTCCGAAATATCACGAGAATTTTCTACTATGTATTCTACATTGCCCTCATCGTCTAGTATTGGAATTGCTGTAGTAAGTAGTGTTTTACCAAGGCAGGTTTTTTGCTCTAAGGTCAAGGGTGTTTTCTTTTCAATAACCAAGGGGCTTATTCGGGGGTTCCAGGATTTTTTGGAGATGACACTAGAATCTTTGCCGATTACTTCTGATGCCTTTTCTCCATAATGCCTTTCGCAGGCGTTATTTACGTAGATGATAGTACCCTTGGCATCGGTGATATAAATTTCGTCGTGAGAGTAATCTAGAATTTTAAGTAGTGTTTCGTAATCCAGCCTATCTTTAATCTTGTCCATGTTTTTTGATGACATAACAGATTCACCTCCAGATTACAATTTTCAAAATTTTGAATTATTATATTGCTTTCTTTTATTCTTGCCCACCTAATGTATCTCCTGCCAAAAGTTTCATATTATAAAATTTTTTTATGATTGCTTTCTCAATAGAAAGTTTTCATAAAAAGACAATCACCTTATGGACTTAAATAAATATGATAAGAAAAAGAGGATAAATAAAAATAATTATCATTTGATAATTATTAACATAAAAAAATAGATTAATTTCTGGAAAAGAGGTGAAAACGAAATATGAATCGGTACTAAGTGTGCATCATCAGATAAATTATTCTCAAGGAGGTTTATAAAATGTGTGGAATAGCAGGTTGGGTTGACTGGAATGATGATTTGAGGTTAAGAAAGGATATTTTGCAGGATATGACAGAATCTTTAACCCCTCGAGGGCCTGACGCTTCTGGCACTTGGCTCTCAGAGCATGCCGCTCTTGGGCACCGTCGCTTAATTGTAATTGATCCTTCTGGAGGCCTTCAGCCAATGACCAGAACCATAGGAAACAACTCCTTTACTTTAATTTATAACGGAGAATTGTATAATACTGAGGATCTACGAGGGAAACTACTGAATCGAGGCTATACCTTTGCTGGCCACTCAGATACCGAGGTTTTATTAGTTTCCTATTTAGAATGGGGTAGTAAATGCGTAGAATGGTTAAATGGAATCTTTGCCTTCGCCGTTTGGGATGAAAAGAATCAAAGCTTATTTATGGCCCGGGATAGAGTTGGTGTTAAGCCTCTATTCTATTCCCAGCAAGGCTCTACCCTTATTTTTGGCTCTGAATTAAAAGCCATGCTAGCTCACCCTAGAGTTATGCCATATCTTAATGAAGAGGGCTTGGCAGAGATTTTTGCCATGGGACCCTCCCGAACCCCTGGCCATGGAGTCTTTAAGAATGTAGCAGAGCTGAGACCAGGCTATTGGCTAAGATACGATCGAAATAGCCTTAAAGTCCACCAATATTGGCAGCTAGAAAGTAAGCCTCATCTAGATGACCTAGATACTACTACAGCTAAGGTGCGCATGCTCTTTGAGGATGCCGTCAGGCGCCAACTGGTTTCTGATGTTCCCATCTGTACCCTTCTTTCTGGAGGCTTAGATTCCAGCGCCATCAGCGCCTTTGCCGCTAGACATTGTCAGGAAACGGGCCAAGGTCCACTAACTACCTTATCTGTGGATTATGTAGATAACGACCAATATTTTATGAGCAGCAGCTTTCAGCCTAATGCAGATGCCCCCTGGATAAAAAAAGTATCTGACTACTTAGGAACTAATCATCATGATATTAAATTTGATACTCCAGAGTTAGTGGAAGCGCTAACGGCAGCCCTATATGCCCGGGATTTACCAGGCATGGCTGATATTGATGCTTCACTCTATTTATTCTGTAAGAAGATTAAGGAAAAGGCGACGGTTGCCTTATCCGGTGAGTGTGCAGATGAGGTTTTTGGCGGTTATCCTTGGTTTGCTAAAGCTGAAGGTGCAGTCAATAGCAACTATCCTTGGATTCGGATGCTAAAAGAACGTTCAGCCCTAT
>JAWSUQ010000437.1:0-2173 GCA_033549265.1 Bacillota bacterium | reverse complement strand
GGGTTAGATGGTATTTTTAGTGTTCCAACTGATATTTCAGCTAGATATATAATCATCTTTATTATATTTAGTGCCTTCTTAAGTGTATCTGGAGTAGGCAAGTATTTTGTAGAATGGGCTTTCTCCATTAGTGGGCACCTCCGGGGGGGCCCAGCTAAGGTGGCTGTATTAGCCAGTGCTTTGATGGGAACAATGAATGGCACCTCAGCTGGTAACGCAGTTGCTACAGGAAGCTTGACGATTCCCTTGATGAAGAAGGTTGGTTACTCGTCTAAATTTGCTGCAGCCACTGAAGCAGTAGCTTCTTCAGGTGGTCAAATTATGCCACCGATTATGGGAGCAGGAATCTTTATTATGGCGGAGTTAACAGGTATTAGATATCAAGAAATAATGATTGCCGGGATAATTCCTGCCATATTGTATTTTGCTTCAACGTATTTTATGGTTGATAAAGAGGCCAGTAAGTTAAACTTACATGGAGTGCCTAAAGAACTGTTGCCAGATTTTAAAGATGTAATGAAGCGAAGCTATATGTTTATCCCAGTTGTTGGTTTATTTGCTATGTTAGCTATGGGCTATTCAGTTATCTACTCTGGTTTCACTGCTATTGTTGCTACTTTTCTTGTTAGTTGGCTAACTAAAGATAATCGTATGGGCCTTAAGCAAATAATGGAAGGGTTTGATAAAGGCTCTCGAGGAGCTATTCAGTTAATGGCAGTTTGTGCTGCAGCTGGAATTATTATGGGAGTAATATCTTTAACGGGCATTGGACTAAAATTTGCCAGCTTATTATTAAAAATTGCAGGCACCTCAGAATTTTTAGCTCTTTTGTTTGCCATGTTGATTGCTATTATTCTAGGGATGGGCATGCCTACAACAGCAGCTTATGCTGTAGCTGCCTCTGTGGTGGCACCTGGCTTAATTAGAATGGACATTCAGCCACTAATTGCCCACTTCTTTATTTTCTACTATGCTTGTATGTCGGCGATTACTCCACCGGTTGCGTTAGCTTCATATGCCGCCTCGGCCATAAGTGGTTCAGATCCAATGAAGACAGGGCTTACTTCCTTCCGGCTAGGGATTGCTGCCTATATAGTTCCTTTCATGTTCTACTATGCGCCTGGGCTATTAATGATTGGAGATCCAATTGATATTATTCTGAGAACAATTACCTCATTGATAGGTATTTATGCTTTAGCTTCAGCTGTGCAGGGTTGGTACTGGGGCAAGGTTAATACGTTGATTCAGGTAATTTTATTAGTGGCATCATTTATGCTTGTTACTAAAAATATGATAATGGATGTTGTTGGTTTAGGAATTTTAGTTGCTCTATTCTTTATGCAGAAAGCAAAAAGTGGTGGAGCTACTGGAGTAACAAGCGCACAGGATGCCAAGATTTAAATATAATTTTTAAACTAAAATTTCTATAAAAATAATCAGACTCATTTTCCTTATTGAGTCTGATTATTTTTTATAGGGTATAATTATATTAGTTAAAACTTAAAATCATTAGGAGTGACAAAAATTGATACTAATAAGTGCTTGCCTTATAGGAGTAAACTGTAAGTATAATGGTGACAACAATTTAAGAGCAGAGCTGATGCCCTTATTAAAAGAGGGGAAATTGATCCCTGTGTGTCCAGAGCAGCTAGGAGGATTGCCTACTCCAAGAACTCCAGTGGAGTTGAAAGTAACTGAAGCAGGCTGTAAGCTTACGGCTGGAGAAGCAATATTGGATAATAAGGGAAACGCTAATACTAAAGAAAACAAAGTACTAACTGATGCTTTTATTAAAGGAGCTTATGAAACTTTGAAACTAGCCAAGGCTTGCAAATCCAAGGTAGCAATCTTAAAGGAAAATAGCCCCTCATGTGGTGTCCATTCCATTTATAATGGGAACTTTGATAATAATAAAATACCGGGGCAAGGGGTAACAGCAGCTTTGTTAAAGAGAAATGGTCTAACTATTTTTAGTGATGAGGATACTAGCTTAATTGAGAAATATTTAATCCAATTAGATAGAGACAAGTAGTTCTCATTCATTCAACTCAAGCATATTCTTTAAATAAATTAAAAATATGCTTGGAGGATGAAATAGTGGGAGTGGGAGAGAGAAAAGCAGTAACTGTTGTAACAGCAATCTTTTTTTTATTAGCATTATTTATTTCGAATA
>JAWSUQ010000436.1:0-2208 GCA_033549265.1 Bacillota bacterium | reverse complement strand
GAGCTTTATCAAAACAATGTAATTCCATGCATGGAAAGGTTTGGGAAAGAGTTTGGCGGGCCGGTTTTCCATTCCTGCGGCAACTGGACTAAAAAGCTGTCAACTGTAAAGAAGATAAAAGAGCTCACTATGGTGGATGGGGCCTTTGCAGCAGAAACTGATCCCGATCCAAATCAGCCTGGGCCCTTTGGTGCCGAGCTGGCTAACACAGGAATTGTGTTAAATGCTAGAATTGTAGGGGATGCCGATACTGTTGTAGAAGAAGTTAAGAAAATATGGCAGCCTGGACTTAAGCTAATTGTAGTGACTTACTGTGCAACTTCTGCTGAGCAGGAGCAGGTTTATCATAGAATCCATGAAACATGTCAAAACAAATAAGGGAGGTTATAATGGCCATTCCATATGATGTTACCTTCCACCCTCAATGGTGGTATAAAAATACAGGTGTTTGCTTTAACCGGCAGTTTTTTAATGACGCAGATTATCGGCTTGAGGCAGATATTAAAATGAGAAAGACTTTATATGAGAAGTTTGGAGATTTTGGGCTAGGGGAGAAGGAACCACAGCCAAGGCCTATCTTAGGATCTGATTTAATAGCCTCAGGCTTTTTACACTCAGAGATAATGGGTTGTCAGGTTCGCTATACCGACGAAAATCCCCCTGAGGTTATTTGTGCTAAGCTAACTGATGAAGCAATGAAAAATTTTCGAGCACCTGATCTAGACAAGTCAGAGCTATGGAATAATATAGATGAACAGATTAATTATCTACAGAAAAAGTTTGGATATGTGGTGTCCTGCATCAATTTAATGGGAATTCAAAACATTGCCATGGACCTACGGGGTCAAGATTTATTCTTAGATTATTACATGAATCCTGAAGTAGTAACCAATTTGTTGGATGCCTGTGCAGAGATTTCAATAGAAATAGGCAAAAGGCTAAAGAAAGTTTCCCCAGAGATTTCTGCTGGGGTGACTGCCATAGTAAAGCAGACCGCCCCTACTGCTTATGTGACCTCAAACTGTAGTGTGGAAATGGTTTCCTTAGAGCTTTACAAGCAATTTTTATTAAAATATGATAATATGCTGGCTGAAGCTTTTCAGCCCTATGGTATTCATCACTGTGGGCAAACTATGGAGCACGTTGTGGATGGATATGCCCAGGTAAAAGGACTAGCTTGGGCAGAAGTAGGAGCTTACTCTGATCTAGCATATGTGCGGGAAAAACTGCCTGCTGTTCATTTGAATGCTCGTTATAGCCCTGTTAAGCTGGCTAAAGTAAGCTTAGATGAGTTGAAGGCTGAAATAAATCATATACTAACAGTGGGTAAGCCATTAGACCTGCTTTCAATTTCCTGCGTAGGGATTGACAGCACTGTTAGCGATGAGCAAATAAGAAACTTCTTAAGGTGCTGTGCTGAAAGCAGCTAAGCTAAAGAAAAACTTTCAAAAAAACTTTTTATTTTTTACATGATTAAGTTTTTGCCTGTACTCCCCCTTCGTTAAGGGGAGTACAGCGTCAACTGAGTCATGTATTTGCAGTTTTAAGTTAAATACATATTTTAAGGAGGAATCACCTTGACTTCAATTTCTGATAAAGCTGTACTGAAACAGGTAATAGAGGACATCGTAGCCACAACAGAGGTAACTGATATCCATACCCATATCTATTCTGAAGCTTTTAATGAGCTATTACTTTACGGAGTAGATGAGCTAATAACCTATCACTATTTAATTGCCGAATATTTTAGGTATTCAACTATGAGCTATGATGACTTTTTTAAGCTTTCCAAAAGAGAGCAGGCAGACTTGATTTGGCAAACCCTATTTATAGACCATTCGCCAATTAGTGAAGCTCACCGAGGAGTGTTGACTGTTCTGGCCAAGCTTGGTCTAGATGTTGAATCTAGAGATTTGGCCGCTTATCGGGCTTACTTTGACAAGATGTCTAAGGAAGAGTATATTAACAAGGTATTTGAACTATCAGGCGTTAAAGAGGTTGTCATGACTAATGATCCCTTTGACCCACTGGAAAAGCCTATCTGGGATAGCGTTGGCAACCAAGACAGCAGATTTAAGGCAGCCTTAAGGGTGGACCCTTTATTAAACACATACGACGAGTCTTATCTTCAACTGCAGCAGTGGGGGTATACTGTTGATAAAGGCCTTGATGACAGGTCCATTGAAGAAGTAAAGAGATTTCTAAAGG
>JAWSUQ010000435.1:0-2208 GCA_033549265.1 Bacillota bacterium | reverse complement strand
CTAGAGATATTTTGCTTTATTTCTCTTTCGGTAGCAATGGCCGGCTCTACCTCTAAACCGGTATGGGACTGAACATCATCAATAGCCATCAGATTCAAAGGATCTGCCATGGCTAGGTGCAATTTGTTTCCTTTCTTCTCAAAGGGAAGAATTAGATGCCTTTTAGCTAAGTCCCCGGTTATTAGCTCCACTACTTTAGGATCTATGCGATACTTATGGAGGGCAATCTGAGGTATTCCCAGCTGAAATTCCAATACCTCATTCATGCTTTGCTCAGTAACAAATCCCAGCTTGATTAAGGCTTGCCCTAACCTAAGGCCATTTTGCTTTTGAGTTTTGAGAGCTTCCTGGAGCTGGGCTTCAGTAATCACATTAAATTCAACTAAGATATCTCCTAGTCTTTTCTTTGGTGTCTTGGTCAAATAGTACACCTCCAGCATTCGTGGTGTTGTCAAGGTAATTTTACAAAAAAAACCAGCTGCATGTTAATTTTCGTAAACATACGGGCCGGTTTCACTTCTAGCTCCTTTTAACCCAAGTGACCAACTAAGGGTTAAATATCAATGCATTCCCCAGATCTATGATAAATTATAGTTATGTATAAATATTCGTTGCTTTTATTTTTTTTATATCTACAGCTTTCGACATAAACATATTATTTTCCTGCATTTGCTATTAAGATATTTTCTCGTGCTCTTGATTTTTTTTCATTTTTCCCCTTAAAAACTCTAGCAAACCTTTGTTTTGCTCTTCAAACAGCTGCCCTTCTATTAACAGCTTTTCGTCTCGCATTAGCTGTAGCTGTTTAGCTAAATTCCTGCTTTCCTCTCTGGCCGCCTGCATTTCCTGCATAATGGCGGAAAACATAAAAAATACTGTAGTTTTAAAGTTGTGGTCAATCCCGAGGGCACTGGTCAGGGTTCGGTCTAGCTCTAATCTTCTTTTGGCACCGTTAATAGTGTATAGCTCTGTATGAAGCAGCTCCTTTATCTTTTGAAAGGTCTCCACCTGCTTCTCGTCGTACTTGCGAGATACCTTATTCTCATTTATTCTGATAAACTGTGAAAATTCCTCCTCCCAAAATCGTAAGGTTTTTACATCAACCTGCAAAATAGTTTCTAATTGACTTAAAGTTATCTTTTCTGCCATCTTAATTCCCCCTTGTAAAAAAATTGGTGCTAGATTAGTGGTTAAACTATTATACTTATTCAATTAATACAATTATATTACCTTTTATTAAATGGAATAAATTTCCTACAAAATATATAAAAAAACGACAGCCTTTTCTTTGTATTTACAAAGTTTTTGGCTGTCATCATTTAGTCCTGTGATAATATGATTGCTTGAGATTTTTATCTATAGACATTAGTATTACTTAAGTGCCATAGAGTTTAATACAGTTTTTTTCATTGCTTCAATAGGTGCTTTATGTCCAGTCCACAGCTCAAAGGCTAAAGCTCCCTGATGAATAAACATTCCTAAGCCTGATAAGGTTTGACACCCTATTTTTTTTGCTTCTTGTAATAGTCTAGTCTCTAAGGGATTATAAATTAGATCTGCTACCAGTAAGTGTCTGTATTTTGGTTTTAGCTTTATGATGGGCTCTTGGTCCACCTTCGGGTACATGCCAACTGGAGTTGTATTTATCAATAATTGAGATTCGGTCAAAGCAGATACCAGCTCTGAGGCACTGGCCAGTGAAACTAGCTTGATACTGTTAGCAAGGGAATGAGCTAGCGTTTCCTTAAGGGCTACTGCTTTTTCATAGCTACGATAGATTATGTATATTTCCTTTGGTTGATGGTAGGTCAAGGCTACCGCCACTCCTTTTGCTGCTCCGCCTGTGCCAATGATAGCGATACTTTTTCCTTTAGGGCTAACGCCTAGCTCCTCTAAGGATCTAACAAACCCCATGCCATCTGTATTATACCCTGTCAGCTGTCCATCTTTGTTGACTATTGTATTGACCGCCTTCATGATATGAGCTTCATCCGAGAGGTTATCTAAAAAAGGGATTACCTTCTCTTTAAAGGGTATAGTGACATTTGCCCCTTTAATGCTTAAGCCTTTTAATCCACTAATGGCGCTGCCTATTTCCTCCTCTTCTACTAAACAAGGGACATAGGTCCAGTTTAACCCAAGTGTTCTAAAGGCATGATTGTGCATCAGCGGTGAAAGAGAATGACCTACCGGATTTCCTAAAAGAAC
>JAWSUQ010000434.1:0-2218 GCA_033549265.1 Bacillota bacterium | reverse complement strand
TGAGGTTTATCTCTGCCCTCACCAACAAAAAAAGCTTTAACAACATTAATATGAGGCTGCTCGGCAATATAAAGGCTACCATCAGTATCCAATAGAGCTAATAGTATTTGATTTGTATCTTTGAATTGCCTTTTGGAAAGCTCGGTTTTTAACCAGTCCTGGTCTAAGCCTAAGGCTAATAGATTTTCCTTAAAAACTTTACCGTCCACTATTATTGGCGTTGGTATACCTTCATAGGAAGTGCTAATTTGAATATCAGTAGGGGTTATAGGTCGTACTTGAGACTTCGGGATAACAGAAATCTGACCATTTGCTTCTAAGATGGCATATTCTATATCATGTAATCTACGATAACCTTTTATTCGTAGTGCAGCCAACAGCTGATTCATATTTACTTGATTCTTGATTAAATTTGCCTTAACTATAGAACCATTTCGTATTAATATATCGGGTTGCCCGCCGATTATTCCTTTTAGGTAGTTGTTTAATGTACCTAAGCTAACTATTTTATGCATTAATGCTAATACGCTTAAAGCTACTAGGGCATTAAGCAGAGGAACGTCTCGGTTTACTATTAATGCTGCTGAAGATGATCCAATAAGCATCATTACTACAATATCATAAGGCTTCTGCTGAAAAGTAAGACCTTTGCCTAAAAGTCGAAGCAGTATAATGGACCAGATATAGACAACAATAGCTCTTGTTACTACTTCCATAGAAAGCTCCTTTCGGGTTAAATAATACAAAGCTAGCAATGCATTTACTATTATTATCCATTATGGGTCATTTAAAACAAAAGCTGATATATAATTCTAGATAAAGCTTAAATTAAGCAGCAGACAAACATAAATAAGAAAAGTTGGTAAAAAATAGAAAGACAACCCCTCTAAAATGTTCTCAGCTTACGGATATATTGTGAAAAATATTAGGAGGGGGAGTCAATATGAGGAAAAAATTTTTATTAGCTGCAGTATGTATTTTAATAGTCAGTATGCTAGGAGCCAGCATCAGTTGGGCATCACCTAACGCGAAAGATTTTCTGCCACCGGGATTAGCTAAGAAAGGTAAAACACTACCACCACCTTTTCAAAATGGTAATATGATTAATTTGTCAGGAAGCATTGAGGGTAATGTAGTTCTAGTTAAAGAAGTTGATGGGAAACAATGGTTAGTTATTGAGGGCTTAAAGGAACTTAAAGCTCTAAAGAGTGGTGAGGAACAGACACTTTATGTTGGTGATACTGTGCTGGTGGACTATAAAGGTGATGAAGCTAGTAGTATTAAAGTATTAAAAACTAGTACTGAAAATCAAGGTAAACTGCGATATGTTCTTACAACCAGTTTAACGGAAGCTACTGTTGGAGATAATTTAGTTTTTAATTTATTCGTCCAAAATCCAACCTCCAATAGAATTACACATCAATTAAACTCTAGCCAGAGATATGATTTTATCGTTAAAAAGGATGGAATAAAAGTATGGCAATGGAGTGATCATCAGAACTTTTTAACTATACTGCAAGACGTTTCAATTAATGCAAATGAAACAGTTGCTTATTCATCTAGCTGGAAGCCAGAAAGATCAGGAGAATATACTGTGGAGGCTTACTTTTTGGGAGAAGGCACCAGTAAACCAGTAGCAGTTAAAAGCATTACTATAAATAGAGAAGTACTTAATCCACAGCTAAATTATACTCTTACAGTCCACCCAACTACTATAGTTCTAGGCAGGGAAATTAACTTCAACCTTAATATTAAAAATAATACTAAAGTAGATATCACAAAGCAGTTTAGTTCAGGACAGATATATGACTATATAATAAGAAAAGATGGAAGAAAAGTATGGCAGTGGAGTGAGGATTATGATTATATTGGAACCGAAATGCAAGTGATTTTTAAACCGGGAGACAATATTACCCTTGCAGCTTCTTGGAAACCAGAGGCAACAGGGAAGTATACAGTAGAAGCCTACTTTTTAGGTGAAAGTAATAGACCTGTGGGGCTAGGAGAGTTTACGGGCAACTCTCGATAATTGAGATAGAATAAAAAGTAAGTAAAGAGCAGTAATAAGGGGAAGAATGACTTTTTGTCAGCACTTCCCCTTAACTGTGCGCCCGGCATGGGCGATAACTTGGCGGTGAAAGTCCGCTGTGGGCTTGGTAGTGGGAACCACTAGCCAAAGGCAAGGGTGTCCATCGTGAGGTGGAATCTGAAGGAAGCC
>JAWSUQ010000433.1:0-2219 GCA_033549265.1 Bacillota bacterium | reverse complement strand
CATCAGCTTAAAAATCTTTCTAGCTGCCGCTGCATTTTCCGTATTGAGCTGCAAGGAAATTTTCTGCCCTGTACTAATTTGAATAGTTCCATCCATTCTCACTAAGGCTGCCAACTCAGCAAGCTGACAGCAAGGTTCACTAGCTATTAATCTAGCCAGTTCATTTTTTGTCTTTGCTGAAAAAGACATAGTCCTCGCTCCTTAATATTATCTTTAGTAAATTATACCATACTAAAGCTAGTGTTTGCCCATCTCTTTAGCTCTTTGTTTCCCAGAGTTAAGGTAAATTTCTAATAATCCTAATGGATCTGATGCTTTCATTTTAATAATAAGCTCAATGATAACATTTGCTAACTTTTCCGAATCGTGTCGCACTAGATTATATTGATTTACTAAATCAGCTTTAATAAGCTTTACTCCCAGGCTGCTAATAACCGACTGATCAACCTTAACAGGATACGCCCCCTCAGCCCCATACTTGTTCATCATTTCTACTGAAATTGGTTGAGTATTGGCAATTACATAATCTATCACATTTTTTCCTGCATGATTAATCAAGGCCTTAATATGCTGAGATGCGGAATATCTTAGAGTTTCTCCAGGCTGCGTCATGACATTACAAACATAAATCACAGGAGCTTTAGACCGCGCCAGTGCTTCTGGTATCCCCTTAACTAATAAGTTTGGTATTACACTGGTATAGAGGCTGCCTGGTCCCAGCACTATAGCATCGGCCTCCTCTATAGCAGCTATAGCCTCTGGAAGAGGCTCTACCTGATTAGGCTCTAAATTTATCTTTTCTATGGCGATTCCCGAGCTAGTGATTTTAGTCTCGCCCCGAATAATTTTTCCAGATGCAGTTTTAGCAACAAGTGTAACATGAGTTAAGGTCACCGGCAAAACTTGTCCTCGAATAGCCAAAACCTTGCTAACCTCTTGGATAGCTTTATTAAAATCGCCCGTTAACTCTGTCATAGCCGCTAAGAGCAAATTACCCACATTATGTCCTTTGAGGCCGGCCCCTTCTTGAAAGCGATGATTAAATAAATCTTCCATTAAGCTTTCAGTATCGGCTAAAGCTAGTAGACAGTTACGGGTATCACCTGGGGGCAGTATTCCTAGCTCTCCCCGCAATCTGCCAGAACTGCCGCCATCATCAGATACTGTCACGATAGCTGTAATATTGCTAGTATATTCCTTCAAGCCCCTAAGCAACACTCCTAAGCCAGTACCACCACCAATTACTACAATCTTTGGTCCTCGCTTAAGCTGCCTTTTGTGAAATACTAAATCCGCTAAATTGTTTTCACTGCCTGGGAGTATCACACCGATCAACGATCTTATCATTCGCCTAAAGCCTATTATAAGCAATATGATTCCCATTACTATCAGAAAAGCACCTGTAGCCACTGGTGATGAAGTACCTCTAAAATAATGGCTTAATTCTAGTTGCACATCGCTAATAATCGCTACTCCTGCCGTTACCAGGCTAATTCCAAAGAAGGCCAGAAAAAGCCATCTTTTAATTTTCAAGCCTGGAAAAAGCCACTTGAGGCTAACCTTAGCTTGCTTTAGCAAACTCATGACTTTTTACCTAGCAGTGCCACATTTTTACTAGCATCTCGATGTCTTACCTGCACATCATAGCCCTTTTCCTCTAATAACTCACCTAATTTGCACGCCATAGTAACAGACCGATGCTGTCCCCCGGTGCAACCCATCCCTATGACTAAGTGGGATTTCCCCTCTTCTATATACTTTGGCAATAAGAATAGGACTAGTTCTTTGTACTTCTCTAAAAACTCTTTAGAGCCTTCACTTCTAAATACGTAATCCTGAACTTCCTTACTAGTTCCAGTAAGCATTCGCAGGGATTCCTCGTAAAAGGGATTAGGTAAAAACCTCACGTCCATCAGCAAGTCAACATCTATGGGCACCCCATATTTATAGCCAAAAGATACTACAGAAACAGACATTGAATGGGGCTTTTCCTTGAGTCCATAACGCTCCTTCATTTTTTGTTTAAACTCACTGGGAGCTAACCCCGAGGTATCAATAATCAAATCTGCTCGGGCCTTAATTTTTTCTAGTCTCCTGCGCTCTTCTCCAATCACCTCAAGCATGCTGCCCTCAAGCCCTAACGGGTGTCTGCGGCGAGATTCCTTATACCGCCTGACCAATGACTCATCAGACGCTTCTAAGAACAGAATTTCGTAAGC
>JAWSUQ010000432.1:0-2223 GCA_033549265.1 Bacillota bacterium | reverse complement strand
CAGCCTTCAGCAATCTTAAGGTAAGCAGTATGCTTTGGGGTAGACTGTAGTCTAATAATATTATCACTATAAACATATGAAGGGTCCAAGTTAATACCTTCTATTTTATTCCGTTTCATTCCCTTTTCAATTACCTCAGCGATTTCTTCTGCCTTATCTGTTCCTAGCCAAATATCCACTTCTGGTAGCTCCCGTTTAAGCTCTTCATGATATTTCTGCACTAGACAACCCACTACAACCAAAAGTCGGCAAGTGCCTTCTTCCTTTAATGCGGCTAATTCTAAGATAGTATTGATTGACTCTTCCTTAGCTGTAGAGATAAAGCCGCAGGTATTGACAATCAATACCTCAGCTTCTTCATTATTATTAGTAATAGTATATCCAGCCTGATGGAGCTGGCCTAACATTACTTCTGAATCAACAAGGTTTTTAGCACAGCCTAAGCTGACTAATCCAATTTTAACAGACACTTATAATACTCCTCTCTAATTTAAAAACAAAAGAACAATCTGTCATTAAAAAAACGGGACCGCAATTGCGGTCTTAATAGTGCTATTATAATATAATCTAATTAAGTAATCAATTATTTATAGGTTTTATTAATTACTTGTCCCATTTCTCCTACAACCCCTAATAACTCACCGTTAAAAGTTACTTTAGCAGCTCCTGCATTTCCATATTTTACAGTGATTGCTTCATCTGATTGAAATTCTTTAACGGTGCCCGGCTGTAGCACACCGGAGAATACTTCTTTGCCTTCTATTGTAACAGATACCCAACATGGCTTATCTAAGATTTCAATAGAAATACTAACGGCAGGGGAAATTTGATCAACTTTTCCTTCTATGGTGCCCATATCATCACCTGGAGACGGAAGGTGTTCATCTGGAATATTGTTGCCGGTATTATCTACAATAGCAGGGATATTATCTGGTGCAGGGGGATTATCTTTGTTTCCGCCATACCAAATACCTAATCCAATTAAAAAAACAATACCGATAGCAGATACAATACAATGTAATTTTCTTGAAGGCCCGCTTAATACAGGAACCTCTTCAATAATCTCTGGGCTATTTGTCTCTTCACTAGGTTTATCGGGGAACTGTTCTTTATATTGCTGAATTACTGAATTGGAGTTAAGCCCAAGAAAATTTGCATAGCTTTTTAAAAACCCAATAATATATATGCGTCCTGGCAGCATATGAAACTTTTCCTGTTCTAATGCCTCTAAGTAAGTTACCCTAATCTTAGTAGCTTTTTCAGCTTCCCTAAGGGTTAGCTGCTTTTCTTTTCTAGTATTTTTTAGCAATTCTCCAATTCTCACAAAAGAACCTCCCTTTCCTTTTGTCGTAAAAATAAAGAAATCTGTTCAACGGCATCATCAATATTGTTGCAATTAATTGATAAGTCATAATTCTTATCAAAAGTGCCGCTATAACCGTACAAAGGGTCATAATAATCTACTAACAAAATTTTAACCGCTTCATAAAGTTTATTATTATTTACTAAATCTTGAATAGAATCAATCTTCTTTTTTCCTAGATATTTTGTCAGAAGACTAATCTTACCCTTCAGTACCTCAAAATCAAAGCAGCCATAATCCCTTATTATACGGTGGATTCTAGCTTCAAGACTAGCATATAAGTGAATCTTATAGCCTTTCTTCATACTATCAAACAACACAACTGGCAGGTGCAAATTGCCAATTCGTTTTCCTTCACACTCAACTAAAATAATCTGTTCCGTTGATAGATAGGCTAATTTATTGAATAATAGTGCCTCAAATTGCTTTTGACTAGGCTGTACTCCTCCATGGGCCTGTCCAAAGACTGAGCCTCTATTATTGGCGACTCCTTCTATATCTATAACACCTGGTTTATTACATGCTAATTTTGCAATTATTTCTGTCTTACCTACGCCAGTTAAACCATGCAGTACGGCAGATCTATTTTTTATTGGCGAACTCCAAAATTTATTGATATATCTTCGGTAAGCTTTGTAACCTCCTTGCAGCACCTTTACCTTGATATGATTCTCAGCACATAAATTAGCAAAGCTTTGACTTCTAAGTCCACCTCGCCAACAAAATAATACTACTTCTCCTTCAGATTTATTTCTTACCTGCTCTAAGAGATCTGGTATTTTAGGAGTAACAATATCAAGCCCCTTAGTTTTAGCAGCCTGAGGGCTTACCTTGCAATAGGTGGTACCTATATACTCCCG
>JAWSUQ010000431.1:0-2240 GCA_033549265.1 Bacillota bacterium | reverse complement strand
GCATTGATATGTCAATTAGAACTATGTCCGGGGGTGCTTTTTTCAATAGCTTCATTCCTTCAAGCCCATTAGTTGCAGTCTCTACTTGATGCCCCTCCTCACTTAAAGCAATCTTTAGGATCATAGCAATATTAATTTCATTTTCCATTATAAGGACTCTTGACATTTCGAACCTCCATCTAATAGCTGAGTCTTCGCATTTTACAGTAATAATATCATATAAGCAATTCAAATCTTGTCGTTATTTGTCACCAAAATTATTTTTTTACCAAAAAATAAAGGAATTTGTTTTTTTATCCTCGAAATTATGTAATTATATGTATAAATATTCAGTTTTAAATAAGTTTTTTATGTGCAGTAAAAGTAGGCCTTAAGGAGCTTAGGCTCAAGCTTTGCTAGTGGCACTGTCCATCCTAAGTCATTTATACCACTTCCTTTAGATTACACTCAGTTAGTATTTAAGACACAAGAACTATTAGACTTCTAACTGGTTGTTGATTAATTCAATCTTTTTGGCCCTAGATAACTCTTTTATTCTTCGTTCTTCTCTTAATGCATCCCCTTGACTGGCAAAAAAACTAATATACACTAGCTTTTCGATCCCCCTACTAGTGTATTTAGCACCTTTAACTTTTGTTAAATGCTCCACAAACCTTTTTGAAAAACACTTGGCATAGCCAGTATAATATGTACCGTCTGAGCATTGCAAAATATAAACTTTATGCACAATTTGTCTCCTTCTCTATTGAATTCGAATCAGGCAATAGCTTAATAAATTACCTAAATTATAACACGTATAGCATTGTTGACAAAAGCTCCACAGAAATAAAGCTTTTTCTCTTGGAAATTTTTCATGGTGGGAAAAATTAGATGCCCCTCTACCTAAAGGATTTTAATAAATTATGATCGAATTAAACTAAAAAAGAACTCAAGAACAAAATTAAATCTCTCAGAATGTCTACAAAGGAGCTACGACGTATGATGCTATTTCAGGTGGTGCTGCCTGTTTTTTTAATTTTTTTAGTAGGTTATATTGGTCAAAAAATTCTCTCATTGCATATTAAATCTATTTCAACGGCAGCGTTATACTTAATTACCCCAGCTTTGATCTTTCGCAACTTTTATACAACTGCTTTAGATGCCACTTACCTTTATATGCTTATTTATGTAGTACTATTATCCTCTATTTTAATTATAGTCATTAAAGGTGTAGCATTCCTTAAAGGGTACGATCAATCTCAGCTCAGCGCTTTAATTTTAGCAGCAGCTTTTATGAATAATGGCAACTTTGGTGCTCCAATCATGCTTTTTGCTTATGGAGAGCTTGCATTTCAATATTCTATTGCCATCATGATCATCCATGTGCTTCTGATGAGTACCTTAGGGGTCTATTACGCCGCTAAAGGAAATTTTAACCCAAAAGATTCCCTTTACTCTGTGTTAAAAATGCCGATCCTCCATGCCCTTTTTTTAGGGCTTTTGTGGCAATATCTAAACCTGCCGATGCCAGCAAATATATATAATGCTATTGACCTAGTAGCCGATGCCGCTATCCCCATTATTATGCTGGTTTTAGGCATGCAGCTGGCAGAAATTAAGTTATTAAAGGTTCAATGGGGTATCACTTCCATCGGATTAATAATTAGGCTTCTAATTTCCCCTGCTATCGCTTACGGTCTTACCTTAATATTGCCGGTAGAGCCATTGTTAGCTAAGGTAATGATTGTATTAGGAGCTATGCCCTCCGCTGCTTTTACTGTACTGTATGCTATTCAATATGACAGCAGCCCTGAGCTAGTTTCTTCTATTACCTTCATTAGCACTATCTTGAGCCTCTTGACTTTGAGCATTCTACTTACAATTCTTTGATAACAAGTTATTCAGACTTTAAGTCAGCGGAGATTCAAAGGCCGCTGACTTTTTTTTCTAAAATCTAACCTGGAACAAAAGATAGCTAAATTCAGTCTAATACATAACCAATTAAGTTTGAAAAAGAGGAGGATACGACCATGGTTTCTACTAAAAATAAAATACATTGGCTCCTTATTATTACTCTAGCATTATTTGTTTCTTATGCTGTTTTCCTTACTCCCGGCAGCGCTTCTGGTGAAATCAAAGTTATCCTGGATGATCAAGAGTTAACTTTCTCGGTCATGCCTGAGATAGTAGAGAGCAGAGCTTTAGTTCCTATGCGAGAGATATTTGAGTCTCTTGGAGCTTCTGTAAGCTGGGATCAGCCA
>JAWSUQ010000430.1:0-2243 GCA_033549265.1 Bacillota bacterium | reverse complement strand
ACTGGTTTGGCTGCCTGGGTTATCTATCCATTTGCTATCCTTGTTCTGGTACTGACTATCATCGGAATCCCAATTGCTATTTTATTAGCTATGCTCATTCCAGTAATCTATTTAATAGGGTTGATAACAACAGCTATTGCTTTAGGTAACGGGAGAATTAGAGAAATGCTTGGCAATTCTTTTACCTGGGCCAAAGAGCCAAATATTCTTATTGGAGCAATCATAGGCGTCCTAGTGCTGTGGCTAGTAGGAAAGGCTCCTATAGTTGGGGCATTAGTGATTCCTATTGTAGCGGTGTTAGGGATGGGGGTTGCATTAACTACTAAGTTCGGCACCAATAAGCCTTGGTTTAAAGGATCTCAAAAGAAAAAGACAGATATGGATAATGTGGCGCCAGAGGATAAAATAGAGCTTCAAAAAGTAGAGCATGTTGACGAAAATGAACAAAATGATTATACCGAAAGAGAGGATGTTACCAATGAGAAAAAGGATTACTAATAATAGGATAGTGTGGACTGGGTTGTTAATGATCTTAATGCTTTTTGTAGTGCAGGTTTTACCAACAATTAGTGAAGCGGAAGCAAATGTAAATAGAAAAGATGACATAGTAAGATTTGGAGGAAATGTCACAATTGGCTCAGAAGAAATTGTAGGCAATGTTGTGGCCTTTGGTGGTTCTGTAAAAACACTAGGTGTAATTGATGGAGACGCAGTTGTTTTTGGAGGTAACGTAGCTACAAAGGGAAGTATCGAAAAAAACCTAGTAGTTTTTGGTGGTAGCATTAGCTTAGAAGGTTTTGTAGGGGGAGACATAGTTGCTTTTGGCGGTAATATAGCTATCGGTGAGAATGCAGATTTAAATGGTGACATAATAACCTTCGGCGGTACCGTATCAAAGCATCCCTACGCAGCTATCAGAGGGTCAATTATTGACCAGCCTTGGGACTGGGCTAACATTAGTAATCAGCTAATTGGTGAATTTGAGGGTCATATATTTTCTGGAATTGGCTTGTGGTTTAGGGTAATTGGAGCCATATCCTTAGTAGCCATCAGCTGGATCATTGGTGCATTGCTACCCCAAAATATTAATCGAGTGGCAGAAATAGTTAAGGTTCAGGGCTTAAGAAGCTTTGGCATAGGGCTATTAGCAAAATTTTTAGCAGGTCCTGTGATAGTGGCTCTAATGATCATAATAATTGGAATACCGTTAGTACCAGTATTGATATTAGGGCTTTGGTTTGCTCAAATGATGGGTGTCGCTGCAATAGGGTTATTGCTGGGCATGTCATTTTCCACCAAAATAGGAAATGGTGGAATCTCTTATGGGTTGGCTATGCTTGTTGGATTAGTAATGCTTTCCTTAGTGCGGTTAGTACCATTTGCAGGAGGAATCACAATATTTATTATTAAAACAATTGCTTTAGGTGCTATTTTGATTTCAAAATTTGGCACTGGCAGACCTTGGTTTGGTGCAGGAGAGAAACCAAGCTCTTAGAATATCTGTGTGAAAGAGCTAGAGCTATACCATAATAATTGGTGTAGCTCTAGCTCTTTCTATTAATAATGCCATTGCTTCTGGGTATATTATATAAAGCAATAATTTAATGCTATAACTAGTCATTTCTTAATCACTAATGGATAGGAAGTGGTGATATTCATGAAAAATTGGCGCAATATAATTAAGTGGCCAGAGGCTACTGGTCTTAGTATTGCTGCCTTAACCTCAGTCATAGCCAGTTATTATAGTGCTCTTTATTTAGTGCGCACGGGAATTAAAAAAGTTTCAAACAAGATAACTTATCGGATAATGACTGATACTTATGATGAGAATATGTGGGAGCTTGTTCATGCTGCTAATAGAATTGGGCCACAAGTCATAGTAGAGACTAACTTGCGCTCTGAAGAGGGAAAAATAATCCTAAGGCCTTTGGGAACAGCCAAGAAGTTTCCTGATTTTAGTAATCTCATGTTTGATATGGCTCAGCTGAGAAAGTTACCTACTCTAAAGGAGCAGCCTGTGAACACCAAGGTTATTCTTGGTATGAAAGCTGCAAAACCTTTGACAATAGATATCCCCATTTTGATTTCTGGGATGGCTTATGGCCTTGCTTTAAGCGCAGAGGCTAAAATTGCCTTAGCAAAGGGAGCAAGCCAGGTTGGAACTGCATCTAATTCAGGTGAGGGGGCCTTCTTACAAGCAGAAAGAGATGCAGCTAAAAAATTTATAATTCAATACCCACGAG
>JAWSUQ010000429.1:0-2264 GCA_033549265.1 Bacillota bacterium | reverse complement strand
CGACTCAGGTTATTAACAAAGACATTTCCTAGCTTATACTCCTCCTTTCCTACGAAGCGGTGACACAAATAGATATCTCCAGAAATGGAAACTGCAACTAACCCTCTACCAGCACCGCAAAAATATTTTCTCTTGTTATTATGAAGCAAGGATACCATTCCTCGATATATTCCAAATAATTCACTTCTAGCCGTAAGGCCCTTTAAGGCCATCGTATCTTCACTCTTAATAGAGAGTAGCCATGTTGCAGCTTCTTGTTCTAGTGCCTGGAGGTGCATTTCCATGTGGCGAGTTGATTTTTTATTATCATGTTCTCCGCTAAAAAGAGATTGAGAAACAGGCGAAATGGAAACCGTTTTAAAACCTATTTGTTGTAAGGAGTTTTTTACCATTTGCGGATCGCTATCGCCAACTACTACTGCATGGCCAGGGGTTTCTGGTACTGCTGCCAGCAATCTTTTTATTTTGGGTACGGTGGAGTCATATGACCCTGTACCGTTTGTATAGGGTCGCTGTGCATCCTGCAGTTCCTTGGGACCATCAAAGCTTATCATTATAGATATAGAATGTTCTTTAATAAAGGAGATTTTTTCATCGTCTAACAGGGTAGCATTACTGGCAGCGTTAAAAGCGACATCTTTTCCAGTTTCCTCAGCTCTTTTTTTAGCGTACTTCACAATTGCTTTCATCAGTGAAAAGTTTAGGAAAGGTTCTCCGCCAAAAAAACCTAAATGAACCTTTTTCATTTTTCCTGCTTGTTTGATTAACCAGTCTACAGCCTGAAAGGCGGTTTTCATATCTAGGTTACCACCAGTACCATACTCTCCACCATCTCCATAACAGTATATGCAATTAAGATTGCAGGATTGGGTTAGAAAAAGGGCCATTCTAACAATGGGAATGGGTGCTTTTTCCATATTTCCTCTATTGTCTGGTTTGACCTCCAATATTAACCCAAGTCTTTTAAGTGTTGCTTCTATACTTGGTGGTATTGAACTTATTGGTTCAGTATCCATCAGTTTAATGGTTTTAACAATAATTTCATCAACAGAACATGCTTGCATATTTTCAATATTAATTAAATAATTGTTACCTAGATGATTAAACAGGTGAAACGGCATAATAAGTTGTTTATCCATTCTGGGTCCCCTCTCTTGTTCAATTATATAGTTAGTACGTTTAAGTAAAGTTATCATTACAACAGAAGTGTAATACTTTCTGCTATTTGTCGTATTTACTATAAAGAGGATAGCGTGTATTCTTATGCTCCAAATAATATAAAGGAAAATGTAGCGGGGTGAAGTATGATTAAAAAAAATAAAATATGTCAGCTGATAATATGTTGTACTTTGATTTTTTTAATAATGACTGCGTGCACACAATGGGAAGAACCAAATGAGATAGTCATTGGGGTAGCTTGGCCCTACGAAAAGCTAGATGACTTATTCAATAACGGCCTAGATATGGCTGTCAAGGAGATAAACAGTAGCGGAGGGATTAAAGGCAAAGAGCTTAGACTACTAAAAGCAGATGATGGGGCTGAGCTTGAAAAGGGTATTGCCATAGCTCAGTATTTTGCAGAAAACAAAGCAATACAAGGGGTAATAGGCCATGCTAATTCTTTTATTTCTATTCCCGCCTCTAATATTTACAGCGATGCTGGGCTGGTTATGTTATCACCTGCCTCCACCGCGCCGGACCTCACCCAAAAAGAACAAACCCTAGTATTTCGCAATATAGCTTCTGATGATGAAATAGCAAGACAGCTTGTAAGCTATTTAGCAGAACAAGGATTTCAGCGAATGGTGATTTATTATGCTAACGATTCCTATGGTCTTGGGTTAGCCAATGCTTTTGAAGATCATGCCCGCTTGCAGGGAATAACTATCGTTGACAGATTTGACTACTATACAGGGTTAGAAGATCTCAGACACTTACATAGGAGATGGAGAGCATTTGGTTTTGATGGAATTTTCATAGCTGATACACTGCCTGATGGAGGACAGTTTATTTTTGATGCAGGCCAGGCAGGCATAAGCGTTCCTTTTATAGCTGGTAATGCTTTAGACTCACCCCTACTCTCAAAAATAGGTGGGGTAGCTGCAGAAGGCACAATTATTGGCTCCGTATTTAATCCTCATAGAGAGCGCCCGGAAGTAAAGAGGTTTGTGGAGGATTTTTTGAAGGAGTACGGTCAAATGCCCAGTGCATATGCTGCCCTTGGCTATGATGCAGTAATGCTCCTTGCTGCTGCCATTGAAAAC
>JAWSUQ010000428.1:0-2274 GCA_033549265.1 Bacillota bacterium | reverse complement strand
TGTGGAGACCGATGATCAGCTACGGGCTATCCAGCAGGTTAAAAGAGATATGGAAGCAATTGTACCAATGGACAGATTATTATGTGGTGATGTCGGCTATGGTAAGACAGAAGTAGCTTTGCGAGCTGCCTTTAAGGCGGTGATGGAGAGCAAGCAGGTAGCAGTGTTAGTTCCTACTACAATTTTGGCTCAACAGCATTATGAAACCTTCAGCCAGCGCTTTAACAAGTATCCAATAACCGTTGAGGTTCTAAGTCGATTCCGAAAGCCAAAAGAGATTAAGGAAACGGTGTCGAAGCTAAAAACAGGTGAGGTAGATGTGGTGATAGGCACCCATCGAATGCTGACAAAGGACATTAAGTTTAAGGATTTAGGCTTATTAATTGTAGATGAAGAGCAGCGCTTCGGTGTCACCCACAAAGAAAAGCTAAAAAGGCTTAAAACAAACATAGATGTCTTGACTCTGTCAGCTACGCCAATTCCCAGGACCCTCCACATGTCAATGGTGGGAATGAGGGACTTAAGTGTGATAGAAACACCACCGGAGGATCGGTATCCAGTCCAAACCTATGTAGTGGAAGAGAATAATCAAGTAATTAAAGAAGCTATTTTGCGGGAGATGAGTAGAGGGGGACAAATATTTTACCTGCATAATCGAGTAGCTGATATTGAAGAAACCGCCCGCAAGCTACAACTGTTAGTACCCCATTGTACAATCGGTGTAACCCATGGTCAAATGAGGGAAGATCAGTTGGAGGAAGTGATGCTGAATTTTATCAATGGTGAGCTTGATATGCTGGTATGTACTACTATTATTGAAAATGGACTAGATATTCCCAATGTGAATACTATTATTATCAGTGGCGCCGATAAGCTGGGGCTGTCTCAGCTGTATCAGCTAAGGGGTAGAGTTGGTCGTTCTAACAGACTGGCTTACGCCTACTTTACCTACGAAAGAGGTAAGGTGCTATCAGAAACTGCTGAGAAAAGATTAGAAGCTATCAAAGAATTTACCCACCTTGGGGCTGGTTTTAAAATTGCCATGCGGGATCTTGAAATTAGAGGTTCAGGCAATATATTAGGGCCAGAACAGCACGGCAACATGATGTCTGTTGGATTTGACCTATATTGCCGTCTGCTTGAGCAGGCTGTAGCCGAATTAAAGGGAACTCAAAAGGAAAAGAAGGAATATCCAGCTATTGAGTTGCAAGTAAGTGCCTACCTGCCTAATAATTATATACCTGATAATACTACTAAGATTAGTATTTATAATAAGTTGTTGGCAGCGGAGTCAGAGAGAGAGGTCAGTGACGTAATTGACGAATTAATAGATCGCTTTGGTGACCTGCCTGCAGAGGCGCTCAATTTAACAGAGCTGGCTCTAATGAGAATAGAAGCATATCGGCATAATGTCAGCAAAGTAAAGGAAGAGCGAGATAAGATAACAATTTATTTTTTTGAGGACCCCTCTCTAAGTGGAACCCAGCTATTGACTCTAACTAAAGGCTTAACTAGAAGGATTAGTTTTAATAGTTCGGGACCATTAGAGATAAGACTAAGAGTCACTGGCTTATCTCCAATTGAGCGGATAAAACTGGTAAAAGAGATTTTTGGAAGATTTAAGACTCTTGTACATAATAATGACACCTGTTATAATGGGGATAGTTTGTAGAAAAGGATGTGAATCAAATGAAAAATCTAAATAGAAGATTACTTTTCTTATTAGTAGCTGTAATGGCGTTATCTCTATTAGTAGTGGGATGTGGCGACAAATCAGTAGCTGATGTAAATGGTGTAAAAATTAGTCAAGAGGATTTTGACAAGAGAGTAAATGATTATAAGAGAAGCTTAGAACTTCAAGGTTATGGAGACTTTTTAACTGGAGAAGAGGGCGAAGAATTTTTAGCTCAGCTACAGAGTGACGCATTAGAGGAGCTTATAACCTACCAAGTACTGTATCAGGAAGCAGAAAAATTAAATATTTTACCTGATAAGAGTGAAGCTAAAGAGAGAATTGAAAACGATAAAGCACAGTTTCCTGACGGAGAATTCCAAACTTTCCTTAGTGAATACAACTGGACTGAAAAAGATTTAGAAGAATACTATTATGAGCAATTGGTGGAAATGGCTATCTATAATCACTTGACTAAGGATATTGTAGCGACTGACGATGACATTGCTAAATTTTATGATGAACATAAAAATGAATTAGTAATGGTAAGGGCTAGTCATATTTTAGTTGAAACAGAAGAAGAGGCAGTTGAGCTTATTGCC
>JAWSUQ010000427.1:0-2274 GCA_033549265.1 Bacillota bacterium | reverse complement strand
AATACAGAAAACTGAGACAGCAATTGAGGGAGTAATTGGAGTAAAAACTAATCTTTATGCTCCTGCCTATGGAGAAAAAAAAGATCATGTAGTAGAAGCTGCTAGTAAAATTGGTTATAAAACAATTTATTGGAGTTTAGATACAATTGACTGGCAAAAACCTAAACCTGCAACTATTGTAGAACGAATTGTTCCTCGAGCATTTAATGGTGCTATCGTCCTGATGCACCCTACTGAAAATACTGTTTTGGCTCTGCCAGAGATTATTCATAAGTTAAAAGAACAAGGATACTCTTTTCTGACAGTTACTGAAATAATTGAGTAGCGACTGGGAAATAATAAGATGAAACTTCATCTTCTAGGAAAGGGTGCCTTAAATGTCAACTTATAAAAAGGTGAGAAGGGCATTAGTATGCTTTCTCATTTTATTTTTTTTATCTGGGAATACTACTGTTAGTGGGATGGAAATTGATAGTAAGGCTGCAATTCTAATAGATCAGACTACTGGAAGAATATTATTTGAAAAAAATAGCAAGGAAAGGTTGCCGATTGCTAGCACCACAAAAATAATGACTAGCATTTTGGCTATGGAGCTGGTGCCTTTACAAGAAAAAGCAATTATCAGCAAGCATACTGCCGAAGTGGGGGAAGCAAGTATAGATTTAATTGAGGGAGAAACAATAACACTACTAAATCTCTTGTTAGGAACAATGATAAAGTCGGGTAATGATGCTGCGGTAGCTATCGCAGAATTAGTAGCAGGATCAGAAGCAGAGTTTGCAAACATGATGAATAAGAAAGCCTTATTAATTGGTGCTTATAATACTCATTTTGTCAATCCAAACGGTCTTCCGGCAGATAATCATTATTCTACCGCTTATGACTTGGCATTAATTGCAAATTATGCCATGAAGAATTCATTATTTCGCGATATAGTCAGTATAAAATCTGCTACAATTCCTTATGGAAATTATCAATGGAATCGTTATCTTAAAAATACAAATAAACTTTTACGGGAATACCCTTATGCTACAGGAATAAAAACTGGTACCACCAATGCGGCAGGGCCTTGTCTAGTAGCATCTGCCACAAAAAATAATACTAAGCTAATTGCTGTAGTACTAAATAGTAGAGATAGATTTCAACAAACAGCCCAGCTTTTTAATTGGGGGTTCGCGAACTTTGAAACGAAAAATATTTATCTGCAAGGAGAGATTATTCATCAGGAATTTTTACCAGAAGCAAAGGGTGAGACACTAGATATAATGGTTAGCGAAGATGTAGCTATTACATTTAATAATAATGAAAAGAAAGCTTACGATGAAAAATTAAACCTGTATCCAGTCCAATTACCTATCAAAAAAGGAAGTGTAGTTGGACAACTTATTATCTCAGTTGATGCCATAGAAATTAATGTAGATTTGATAGCGGCAAACACTGTGGAAACAAAAAGTTTTTGGGAAAGAATGGGTTTAAAAAGGATAATCAATTTCTAAAGCGAATACATAAGAAGTCTAAAGTTAGGAGGAGAGGGATATGTATCATAAAGAAGTATTAGATAATGGTGTACGGATTGTATCAGAAGAAATACCCTATGTGCGCTCTGTAGCTCTGGGAATTTGGGTGGGTGTAGGATCCCGGGATGAAACAGAGGAGGAGCATGGCATCTCTCACTTTCTTGAGCATTTAATGTTTAAGGGAACTGAAAAGAGAACGGCAAAAGAAATAGCGGAGGCATTAGACACAGTAGGGGGGCAATTGAATGCCTTTACTACTAAAGAGTATACTTGCTATTATGCAAAAGTTTTAGATGAAAATATTGATTTAGCTATTGATGTGCTTTCTGATATGTTCTTTAACTCTAAGTTTGCTGAGAAAGATATAGAAAAAGAAAAAAAAGTAGTGTTAGAGGAAATTAAAATGTATGAGGACTCCCCTGATGAATTAGTACATGACTTATTTGCCACTAATGTCTGGGCAAAGCATACATTAGGAAAACCAATTCTAGGGACAGCTGACTCTGTGGCTGGATTAAATCAAGGTAAAGTAAGAAATTTTTATAAAAAGCACTATACTACTCCCAATATAGTAATTGCAGTTGCCGGTAAAATAAAGCATGGAGAAATTGTTAACAAGCTTGCGCCTCTTTTTGCCGGGATAAAGGATAAAGCTGTGGAAAAAGACACAGCACTGCCGGCACCTCATCAAGGAGTGTTTTGCACCCAAAAATCTACTGAGCAGTTACAGCTTTGCATTGGTGTTCCGGGTCTGCCC
>JAWSUQ010000426.1:0-2280 GCA_033549265.1 Bacillota bacterium | reverse complement strand
CTCCGCCATATTGTTATTAAAGAAATAGTCTAGATTATCATCTACTATATCTCCTGCAATCATCACCATATCTGGCTTTAAGCCATTTATTTTTTCCACCATCGCTGATACTCTCTGTTTGTGCACTACTTCCCCTAAATGAAGGTCTGAAATCATTACAATTTTAAGGTTTAGATTCTTTAGTTCCTTGGCAAGGGATATGTTATAGCTGGTAATCTTAACTTTTCGACTATTATAAAACCCATATGCTAGCAGAACCGTCACTAGTAAAATCACAGCTAATCCAATAGCCTGCAGCAAAAGCGGAGGATACACATACCCCAACATCCCACTTATTATTATTACAACATCTATAGCTATAATAGCTAATAAGAGGTAAAGCATGGCTGCTAGCCAATAGGCTCCAATATTAGTTAACACCTTGCTAATCTTACCTGGCAACCATTTCCGTCCCAGTCTTCCTAAAAAATAGGATGCTGCCACTGCCCAAAAGATAATCCAATAGGCTTCCTTAATAGCCCAAGGGAATGCAGGGCTTAAACTCTGCCATCCCCGCAGGCCAATGTAATAATTGGCTAAAACAAATAGTGATAAAAATACTCCAAAAATAAATATAATAATATATTTCATAGCTATACTCCTGTCAATACCCTATTCCATTTAATATAATATCCACTAGCTCCGTTACCGATTCTTTGGAACTGGTAAATTCATCCTCAAACATGACCTGTCCACCGGAGACAGCCAAAGCCCCTAGAATTACTTGGGCCGCCAGATAGCTATTTACCCGCCGGGCTTGTCCCTTATTAATAGCCTCATCTATTAGGGCTGCCAGTCTTTGCAGATTTTGCCTCTTACTTTGCTGTATAATCTGGTGCAGCTCCTCTGACATAGGGGGCGCATCTATCAATAAGATTTTAGCCATATTCTTATACTCTTCTGAAAAGTTGAAATTAGCTTCTATTAAGACCCTTAACTTATCAGAAAAACTGTCCACCTGCTGAACCTGCTCTTTTACAGCCTGCTCATACTTTTGACTAATAAAAATCAACATTTGCTGAAATAGATCTTGCTTGCTTTTAAAATATTCGTAGACAGTACCTTTTCCCACCATTGCCGCTTCCGCTATCTCTTCCACCTTTGCCTTGTAAAAGCCTTTCTGTGAGAAAACCACCGTCGCCGCTTCAATAATTTGAATTCGCTTAGGTGCTGCTGCATCGTTGCCGCTCATAGTATTTCACCTTCCTAAAAAATTTGGAGAACCACTAGACCTTTAAACAATCTAGTGATCCCCTAAGCATATTTTAGCTGGTTATATTATTTTCTGGTAGAACGTTAGTGTCTTTCTTTTTACGACCTGTAACAAAATCACTAAAGTCATCTAGCAGGGAGTACATTACCGGAATAAATAACAGTGTTAAAAAGGTAGATGTTGTTAAACCACCTATCACTGCAGTAGCCATAGGTGTTTGCAGCTCAGCTCCTTCCCCTATTCCTAAAGCTAGAGGCACCATTGCCAAAATTGTGGTTAAAGCAGTCATCAAAATAGGTCTAAGCCTGGTTGGGCCTGCCGCTAAAATTGCTTCGTGTTTAGACATGCCATTGCGTCGTAAAATATTAATATAGTCTACTAACACGATAGCGTTGTTCACCACAATTCCAGCCAACATAATTATTCCAATAAAGGTCACAATACTTAAGGACTGCCCAGAAATAACCAAGGCCAAAATTACCCCTATTATAGTGACGGGCATTGAGAACATAATGATAAATGGATGAAGCAGTGACTCAAACTGAGCCGCCATTATCATATAAACCAGTACTATCGCTAATAATAGCGCTTTAGTTAGGTCCCCAAAAGCTTCCACCATTTCCGTGGCTTCTCCACCAAACTCAATGGTGTAGCCTGTAGGCACAAAAATCTCATCATTAACCTTCTGCTTCACATCAGCCATTACACTGGCCAAATCTCTCCCATCTAAATTGGCGGTGATACTGACTGTCCTTACCTGATCCTGTCTTACAATAGAGCTCAACCCTTGGGCATACCGTATTTCTACAACCTCCCCTAAAGGAACTTGACCAAAGGGAGAGGCCACCATAATATTTTCAACTGCCGCTAAGTCCTTCGTAGTGTCTTCCGCCAGTTTAACTCTAACATCAATTTCCTCACTTCCGGTTCGATATCTAGTGGCCACCTGTCCTTCTACGCCAGCTCTGGCAGCTGAAGCAATTTGTGCCACATTTAGTCCATAAACTGCTGCCTTGGCACGATCCACT
>JAWSUQ010000425.1:0-2282 GCA_033549265.1 Bacillota bacterium | reverse complement strand
CGATAGCTGTTAATACAGCACAGGTATCGCAGTCAAAGCCATATTTTGCTCTGGTATAACCAATTTCTCTTACTGTTTCTCGTACAATTTTTGGAATGTCTACATAGCAGCTAGTAGTAATTTCACCAGTTACCAAAACCATCCCCGTAGTAATAGCAGTCTCACACGCTACTCTTGCCTGAGGATCCTGTTCGAAAATTGCATCTAGAACAGCATCAGATATTTGGTCCGCCATCTTGTCTGGATGTCCCTCAGTTACAGATTCTGAAGTAAAAAATCTTTTGTTAGCCAATTTGACTCCTCCTTTTAAACATGAAAAAACCTCTCCATAAATAAGAGAGGCTGCGATTTTCCTCTCTTATCTTAAAAAGACTAACTAGCCTTTTTGGAATTGGCACCTGGACCTAAAGGTCTGGTTGCCGGGCTTCACAGGGCCTTATCCCTCCACCTCTCTTGATAAGAGTTTTTCATATATTTTTTATTTGACGCCTGACAAAACACAATTCGACATATTTAGCTTTTTTCCTGCTTGAAATATTTTTTGAATGAAAAAATATTTCACAACTTAAATATTTCTTCCTATTATCCCTATGCTATTGGGGAAAATTAGTTACTTGAAGAGAAAATTAAGTCTACAAATCAAGCTTCATATCTCCAGCCTTAATCCAGCCCTGCCGTCGCATCATACTAGCAAATAGCAAGCTAATAGATGCTGGCATGATAAAGTGAAAAATTAAAATCAGTGGTAACGCACCAATGCCCATTACATCTACTGTGGCAAACTGACCTACTAGACCGGCTGTGCCCATCCCTGCACCAATAGCACTGTTAGTCATGGGAAACAAGGTAGTTACCATTGGACCTAGTACTGCCGCCGCCAGAGTTGGTGGCACCAAAATCCTTGGGTTCTTGATAATATTAGGAATCTGCAGCATGGAGGTACCAAGTCCTTGAGCGATTAGCCCTCCGGGGCCATTATCTCTATAGCTAGTCACAGCAAAGCCTACCATTTGAGCGGCACATCCAACTGTAGCGGCCCCTGCTGCAATTCCCCCTAGTTCCATCATAATAGCCAAGGCCGCACTACTGATAGGTGCAGTCAGAGCTAATCCCATTAGTACTGCCACTAATATGCCCATGGGGATTGGATGCAGCTCGGTGGCACTCATGATAACACTACCGAACTCTCTCATCAACCAAGCAATGCCCGGTCCTATTAAATTCCCAGCCGTAATTCCCATAATCAGAGTAACAGCTGGAGTTACTATTAAATCCACCTTTGTTTCTTTAGATACTAACTTGCCAAATTCTGCTCCAATAAGTGCTGCCACAAAAGCCCCTGCTGGTCCCCCCAATAAAGCACCGGTGGCCCCAGTTATGGCCGAAGCAAACAGGACAAAGGGCGGTGATTTTAGGCCAAAGGCTACTGCTACCCCTATGGCAGCACCCATTAATTCTGGCTTAGAAGCCGTTAAGCCGATGTCCACCAAAAAATCTAACCCTAGCTGCTCACCGATTACTCTTAAAATCAGACCTACAATTAGCGATGAAAATAAGCCAAGGGCCATGGCGCCAAGGGCCTCTACCCCGTAGCGCTGCAAAGAAAAAACTATATCTTTTCTAGCCAGGAATGTTCCATTCCCCTGTTGTCCTACGTCCTCTTTTTTCATATTCTCTGCTCCTCTTCCCTAAGCTAACTGGTGAATTAAACCAGAGCTAAACTTTATTTGATACTAAAGATAGTATCAAGGAAGGGGTGTCTTGTCAACTGTTTTGTCACTCCTTAGCTGCTTGCCATATTCTTGCAACTTGTCCAGAGGCACTCTCAAGGAGTCCTGTGGCATTAGCCATAGCTTCCTCCAAGGAAATGGGAGCATTACAAATACTGAATACCGCATCGATCCCCTGAGCTAATATATCCTCCCAGCCTTCAGACAGACCTCCTGATATGCAAACAACAGGTTTGTTATAATTTTTTGCGATTTTGGCTACACCTACCGGAGCCTTACCAAAGGCTGTTTGTCTATCGGTTCGCCCCTCACCAGTTATAACTAGGTCTGCTTCCTTTGCCAGCTCCTCCATTCCCGTAGCTTCAATAACCAGTTCTACCCCGGGCACTAATTGTGCATTTAAAAATGCTACTAATCCTGCGCCAATTCCTCCGGCCGCTCCTGCCCCCGGGATATCCTTTACATCCACTGCTAGATAGTCTTTAACCTTAGCAGCATAGTGGGCTAAGCCTTGATCTAGCATAGCTATCAATTCAGCGGTTGCTCCCTTTT
>JAWSUQ010000424.1:0-2283 GCA_033549265.1 Bacillota bacterium | reverse complement strand
CCCCAGCTATTCCGATATCTGCATCCTTTGCTTCTCCAGGGCCGTTCACAACACAACCCATTACTGCCACTTTTACTGGCTTCTTCAAGTTATGTAATATCTCCTCAACCTTTAAAGCAATTTCTGTTAAGTTAATATCACATCTGCCACAGGTAGGACAAGAAATTAGCTCTGGAGCATCATATAAATTTAAAGATTGCAAAATGCCTTTTGCTACAGGTATCTCCTCTAATGGTGAACCTGTTAGAGAAACTCTGATGGTGTCACCTAAGCCAATGGCCAATAAGGCTCCAATCCCCACAGCTGACTTAATCACACCGCTCTTGACTGTACCAGCCTCAGTTATTCCAATATGAAAAGGATAGTCTACTTTTTCTGCCAATAGCTGATATGATTTTAATGTTAATACAACGTTAGATGCTTTTAGAGATATCTTTATATTATCGTAGTTTAGTTTCTCTAAAATATTAATATGCTTAAGGGCACTTTCTACGATTGCTTCATGAGTAACACCTTTGTATTTTTCCAGAAGCTCTTTTTCTAAAGAACCGGCGTTTACGCCTATTCTGATAGGTATGTTTTTTTCTTTACAGGCCTTAACTATTTCTTGCACCTTATTATTTGAACCTATGTTTCCTGGATTTACCCGCAATCCATCGACATCATTTTTAATAGCCTCTAACGCTAACTTATAGTTAAAGTGAATGTCGGCAATTAGAGGAACTTTTATAAGTTTTTTTATATTTTTCAGGGCTTCTGCTGCCTTCTCATCAGGAACAGCAACCCTTACGATTTGACATCCATGATTTTCAAGTGCCTTAATTTGCTCAACCGTTTTGTTAATATTCCTTGTATCTGTATTAGTCATTGATTGAATGACTATGGGATAGCCACTACCAATAGGAACATTTCCTACATATATTGTTTTTGTTTTGCGTCTTTGTATCAATTGATCTTTCATGCTTCACCTCGTGCTTTAGGCTATCCAAATATTCGGGATATATCTTTATATGTTACAACAATTACTAACAATAGTAGCAACGCAAAACCAATAAGATGAACAAAATTTTCTTTTTCTGGATCTAGTGGTTTTCTTCTGATAGCTTCAATAAATAGAAACACTAGTCGACTGCCATCTAAGGCTGGAATGGGCAATAGATTGAATATCCCTAAATTGATACTGATTATAGCCGCTAAATTAAGCAAATATGGCAGACCGACTCTAGCTTGATTGCCGATTTCTTGCACAATACCGACAGGTCCTGCTACATCTGCCGCCATCTGCATAGTTACCATTAGATAAAGGCTTTGCAGAATAAGAGCTGTAAACTGAACTGTCTGCTTAGTAGCTATTACTATAGCATTAAGTAGTCCAATTCTTTGCCAACCGGTTTGCGGCTCTATGCCTATTAAACCAACGCCTCTATCTGGGTCAAGCATAGGTGTAACATATATATCCATATTAATGTCGTCTCTGTTAATAGTTAATTTTATCTCTTGCTCAGGAGACTGATTTATTACTGTTACTAATTGCTGCCATTCTGTTACTTTTTGGTCATTAATCGCAACGATTTTGTCCCCAGACTGTAATCCTGCCTCAGCAGCAGGCATATTTAAAATTACATTATTTACTACAGTGGTGGGATTATTATCTGGAATCCCTATTACTCCAAATATAAAGGAAAATAGTAGGATAGCCAGAAAAAAATTCATAAATGAACCAGCAGCTATAACCGCCATCCGCTGAGGTACAGATTTACTATTAAATCCCCTGTCATCATTGCTATCTCCTTCCATTCCTGCCATCTTGCAATAGCCGCCTAATGGAAGAAGCCTGATTGTATATAAAGTCTCGCCCACCTTCCTGCTAAAGACCTTAGGACCCATAAATATAGCGAACTCTTCGACTTTAATACCCGCTCTTTTAGCCGCTAAGAAATGTCCCAATTCATGAAAAAATATTAATAGCCCAAAAACAAAAAGGGCTGCCCAAAATGTAGTCATAAATTATCACCAACCTTTCCTATATTGATTGACATCATTTCTTGCTAATAGATCAGCTGTTAGTATTTCATCTAAACTCGGATCGTAAACTGTATTATGACCATTCATAGTCTGTTCGATAAGCTGAGGTATATCTAAAAAGTCAATTTTATGCTCTAAGAATAATAATACAGCTGCCTCATTTGCACCATTTAATACTGCAGGCATGGTTCCACCAATGGAGATAGCTTTATAGGCTAATCCCAACAGAGGAAATGTGGCTGTATCAGGCTTTTCAAA
>JAWSUQ010000423.1:0-2294 GCA_033549265.1 Bacillota bacterium | reverse complement strand
GCTTAAAGCTAGGAATCTGTGGTGAGCACGGTGGGGAACCCTCCTCCATTGACTTCTGCCACAATGCGGGCTTGAATTATGTTAGTTGTTCGCCTTTCCGAGTGCCAATAGCTCGCTTGGCTGCGGCGCAGGCGGCAGTTAGGGCAAAACACAGTTAGATCCTTAAAGAAGCAAAGTTATTTATAAAAGGAAAGGTTTGAGCATATCTCAACCTTTCCTTAAATTTTACCCCATACTAAAAAAACAGTCATGGCAGGAACTAATTTGAAATATAAAGAATAAAGAGATATATTAGTTAACTTTAATTGGGAGGTAATATTATGTTGATCATAGGTTTAAATGGCAGCCCCAATAAGGATGCAAATACAGCTGCTATGCTTAAAAAAGCACTGAGTGAGACTGAAGCCTTAGGAGCAGAAACTATACTATTTAATGTGGCAGAAGTATTAAAGGATGCGAAACACCCATTTTGCAATGCTTGCTCCGCCCCTTGCAATAAGTCCTGCTTTGCTGGAACTAAAGTAGAGGAGCTATTTAGTCACATGCGCAAAGCTGATGGCATAATTATCGGCAGCCCTGTGTACTTTGGAACAATTTCCGCTCAATTAAAGGGGCTGTGGGATAAGGGCAGAGATATGAGAAAGGATAAAGCCTTAGTGAACGTCATTGGAGGAGCGATGGCCACAGGAAGCTCTCGCTTTGGTGGACAGGAAACTACTATCGCATCAATTCACGATATGATGCTTGTACAAGGAATGATTGTTGTTGGCGGCGGTCATCCTGACCATGATGCTGGCCATCAGGGGGCAGCTACCCAAAGACCTGCTTTGGATGATGAAGCAGGGATAACCCGGGCAGGAATTTTAGGCAAGAGAGTTGCTGAGGTAGCTAAGGCAACATCTACTTTAAGGGTAAGGAAATAAAAAAGTAAGGCTGTTTTAAAATAGAAGTATCTCTTTTAAAGCAGCCTTATTGCTATTCCTCGTAGGAAATATTTTACATATATCCATTGGTTGTGTTATTATAAGGATGATATAATAATTTCTAAGGTGGGCGATGCAGGTGTCAATGGTTCGTAAAATGATAGAAAAAAGAGAAAAGGAAATGCTATCAAACTACGCTGCTTTAAGCGTTAATGCACGAAGAGCTGCAGAAGAAGAGGCATGTCCTTTTCGTACTGCTATTCAGCGAGACCGGGACCGAATAATCCATAGCAAGGCCTTTCGACGATTAAAGCACAAGACTCAGGTTTTTGTAGCACCTACAGGAGATCACTACCGAACTAGGCTAACCCATACTTTAGAGGTATCGCAAATATCCAGAACGATCAGTCGGGCCCTCAGGCTAAACGAAGATTTGGTGGAAGCAATTGCCTTAGGCCATGATGTGGGACATGCCCCTTTTGGTCATGCTGGAGAAAACGCCTTCCGCAAAATTATTGGACATTATAATCATAATGAACAAAGCTTAAGAGTAGTCGAAGTGTTGGAGCAAGAGGGCAAAGGCTTAAATCTTACCAACTATGTAAAGGATGGAATTTTAAAGCATACTGGCAAAGAAACACCGATGACTCTTGAAGGCCAAATAGTAAAAATTGGTGATCGTATTGCTTATCTCTGTCATGATTTAGATGACAGCCTAAGAGCTGGGCTATTAAAGGTTGATGAATTACCAAGGCCTATAAGTAAAGTACTTGGCAATATACCAAGAAAAATGATTGAGGTAATGGTTTCTGATATGATTACCACTTCAATAGGCAAATCTGCCATTAAAATGAGTGACGAAGTATCCGAGGCTATGACCACTTTTCGAAACTTTATGTTTGAGCGAGTTTATGAATCTAAAGAATTAGAAGAGGAACGGCGGGAGGCGGAGGATATAATCATAAAACTATATCTGTATTTTATCAAAAAACCAGAGGCCCTTCCACAAGAGTTTGCCAAGAGGATAGAAGCTTGGGGGCATGAGCAAATCGCCATAGATTATGTTGCGGGACTAACTGATCAGTTTGCCATAAAGCTTTTTGCTGATCTCTACGGCGTAGAGGCAGCTCCCAAAAAATATTGGTCAAATCTAATGTTAAACCAGCCATTTTAGTTAAAGGCTGGTTTTTTTTAATTAAATTAAGCAGGATTTTATAAAAAAATAGGGAAAAATATATTATCAGCTTGTATTGGGGAGGAATATTCTTGGGATGGTTATTATGGCTTTTTGTTGGTTTGATATTAATTTTTTCTGCCTTTCTGATAGCTAGAAGGTTTCTCCATAAAAAAAAGACAATAAAAGAGCAACTC
>JAWSUQ010000422.1:0-2304 GCA_033549265.1 Bacillota bacterium | reverse complement strand
CAATGATTGGCTATAAAAATGAGCGTTACTTATATTTTGGCAGAGTAGCCGCAAGGCTTGATGATTTAGTTAATTATGTGCCAGCAAGATTTACTGGAGCATGTATGGTTTTAGCTCTAATGATATCTAACTATTCTGCAGTTAAGGCTATCAAGGCCTGGCAAAAATATGCTCATTTACATCCTAGCCCTAATGGAGGTATCCCTGAATCTATTGTAGCAGGAGCATTAGGGATCCGGTTAGGTGGAGATAATTGGTACCACGGTCAAAAAAGCTTTCGGGCATATATGGGTGAAGGAGATCGAGAAATTGAGGCAAATGATATTAGAGCCACTATAAAAATAATGTATGTTACCACATTTGTATTTGCAATTTTTGGTGTAACTGTACTAATTCTGATAGGAGGCTAACCATGGATACTCCAAGAATACTAATAGCTGGCACCAGTAGTGGAACGGGTAAGACCACCATTTGTTTAGGCATAATGGCAGCTTTGACTAAGCTGGGAAAAAATGTTCAGCCATTTAAAGTTGGTCCTGATTATATTGATCCTAGCTATCATACTAAGGCTACCAACAATAATTCTATTAATTTAGATACTACCTTGACTTCCTCAGAAATTGTAAATGAGAGCTTTAAGCGATATGCTACGGCCGACAAAATAGCAATTATTGAAGGAGTTATGGGGCTATTTGATGGGTCCGAAGGGAAAACAGACAAAAATAGCACTGCTGAGGTGGCAAAGCTTTTGGATTGTCCTGTTGTTTTGGTGATTGATGCTAAATCTATGGCTCGTAGTGCATTAGCAATAGCCTTAGGTTTTATCAACTTTGATCCCAAAGTAAATGTAGTGGGAATTATTGTTAATAATGTAGGTAGTGAAAGACATAAGAGTTTGCTAAAAGAAGCCTTTAGTCAGCTAGCGATTCCCGTTTTAGGATATATCATGAGAAATAAAGAATTAAAGCTGACAGAACGTCATTTAGGATTAATTCCTGTACTTGAAAGTGATAATGAGGTAAAGGAAGAACTGCGGGGAAATTTTATTAGCAGTCAGGTGGACTTAGATTTGCTGCTAAATTTAGCCAACGGAGCACCGCCTATTAAGAGCCATCCCTATGAAAATATAAAAAATAACAGTAAAGCAATTAAAATTGCTGTGGCTAGAGATAATGCTTTTAATTTTTACTATTGGGACGGACTAAAATATCTAGAAGAGCTAGGAGCAGAAATAACATATTTTAGCCCTCTACAGGATAATTGTCTGCCAACAGATATAAGTGGAGTAATCATTGGAGGTGGATTCCCAGAGCTGTTCTTAGAACAGCTAAGTAATAATAAAAGTATGCTTAATGAGTTACATCGGGTCTATAGAGAGGGTATGCCTATATACGCAGAATGTGGCGGATATATGTATTTATGTAGAGGAATTTATTCCTTTGATAATGACTACTTTCCCATGGTAAATATTGTTCCCTGTGATGCAACTATGGAAAAAAGCTTAGCAGGAATGGGATATCGTACCGGGGAAATACAGCTAGAGTCTGTATTAGGAGATAAAGGCAGGTCAATCAAAGGCCATGAATTTCATTACTCTAAAATTATTAATATTGCTGCAGATTTTCCCTGGGCTTTAAAGCTTTTTAATACCCGGGTTAATAAATGGGTTGAGGAAGGTTTTGCTGACAAAAACCTACTGGCATCATACCTGCATATTCACTGGCGGGGGTTACCGGAGCTGGCCCAAGGTTTTATTAATAAATGCCAAGGCTATCAGTTAAGGAAAGGTATGAAAAATTGTGAACTTTCTCATTGCAATACAGTTTCTAACTAGAATTCCAATACCTAATATCGAGTTCACCGAAAAGCATAACTTTATTAATAGTGTTAAATATTATCCTTTAGTTGGGTTTGCTATTGGCATGATTTTAATAGCATTAATGAATTTGCTTAGTTTTACTTTGCCTTCTTTAGTAATAGCAGTAGTAATTTTAGTGGCTAATATCATGCTTACAGGTGGCTTGCATTTAGATGGTTTTATGGATACGATAGATGGAGTTATGGCAGCGAGGGATAAAGAGCGGACCTTAGAAATAATGAAGGACAGCCGAGTTGGTGCCCATAGCGTTTGGGCAGTGATTTGCTTATTATTATTGAAATTCGCTCTTATTGCCACCCTGCCAAATCATATAATGTGGATTGCCTTATTGACAATGGCTGTAATCAGCAGATTAAATGTATTATTTTCTATGGTTTATTGGCCATATGCTCGGGCTGAAGGATTAGGCAAGCTTTTTTTATCCG
>JAWSUQ010000421.1:0-2306 GCA_033549265.1 Bacillota bacterium | reverse complement strand
TGTATTTTAGCTTGTCCATACGGTGCTATTACGAGAGATAGCAGTGAAAAAAAAGTAGCAGCAAAGTGTGACCTTTGTGGAGGTAAAGAAACACCCTCCTGTGTGGAGCATTGTCCTAACGGAGCTTTAACAATAGAAGACAGGGGAGGGAAGTAAAATGCATTATGTGATAATTGGGAACTCAGTAGCCGCTGCGGGCGCAATAGAAGGCATTCGTCAGGTGGACCAGGAAGGTTCTATTACTATCTTTTCTGATGAACCTCATCATATCTACTCCCGACCTTTAATATCATATTTTTTAGCTGACAAAGTAGGAGCCCAGCAGATGAAGTACCGGCCTGACAACTATTACGAAGCAAATAAAGTAACAGCTAGGTTAGGGGAAAAAGTAATTGGGGTAAATGGTTCGAAGAAAGTAGTAGTTTTAGAGGATGGGCAAGAATTAAGCTATGATAAACTATTGGTAGCAACAGGGGGCAAGCCTATTAAGCCGCCTATTAAGGGGCTTGACAAGGGAAATGTTCATACCTTCCTGCAATGGGATGAAGTAAAAGCCATTAAGGAAAAAGTAGCTCCAGGGAAAAAGGTTGTGGTACTAGGGGCAGGGTTAATTGGCCTCAAAGCTGCCGAAGGATTAAAGGGAGCAGGCTGTGAAGTTACCGTCATAGATCTGGCTGACAGGGTACTCAGTGCAATCCTAGACCATCAGGCAGGAGAACTGGTACAGCAGCACTTACAAAAGCAACAAATAAAGTTTTACCTTAATAACACTGTGGAACAGGTATTAGGTGATAATAAGGTTGCAGGAGTGAGGCTAAAGGATGGCACTGAGCTAGCTTGTGACCTGTTAATTGTAGCTATTGGAGTTATTCCCAGTACCGAAATATTAAAAATTAATCCAGAAGGCAGCCGTGTCAAAATTAACAGAGGCATCATAGTAAATCAGCAAATGGCTACTAGTGTAGAAGATATCTATGCAGCCGGCGATGTGGCGGAAGGCTTGGAGCTCTTGTCAGCATCAAACCGAGTCCTGCCTATCCTGCCTAATGCTTATCGCCAAGGAGAGGTAGCAGGGATAAATATGGCAGGTGGACAAAAGGATTTTGGCGGTGGAATAGCCATGAATGCCATTGGTTTTTTTGGTTTGCAAATGGTAACTGCTGGCTATCCAATTCCTTTAGAGGGCGAAGGCTGGGAGGTTATAGCCAATGTTGATCTAGATTTAAAAACTATCAAAAAGGTGATGTTAAAACAAAACCGCGTCATGGGCTTTATTTTCTTAAATATGGTGGATAAGGCTGGCATATATAGCTGGCTCTTAGAAAATCAAATAGATGTAACCCCCTTTAAGGAACATCTATTAAAAGAGGAATTTGGCTTTGCTTATCTGCCGGAAGAGTTGCGGAAGCAAAGGCTGGTAGAAGGGGGTAGAGACTAATGACGGAGTTACAGGCTCAAGGTATATGTTACAAGAACTTAAATGAAAAGATATTTAATTTGATTAATGAAGGCCACCAAAAGATAAAATTAGTCGGGGTTAATGGTCAACGTTATATTGGCACTGGCATTGCTAGTAGGAGCCATATTATCATGGAGGGTACGCCGGGAAATGATATGGCGGCATATATGAACGGCAGCACTATTGAGGTTTTTGGCAATGCCCAGGATGCAGCAGCTAACACCATGAATGACGGGGAAATAATCATTCATGGACACACTGGAGATACGCTAGGCTATGCCATGCGAGGTGGAACCATATACGTGAGGGATTATGTAGGCTATCGGGTAGGCATCCACATGAAGGAATACGAGGAAAAGGTTCCTGTGATAGTGGTTGGCGGCAATGCGGGGGATTTCTTAGGAGAGTATATGGCAGGAGGAATTCTAATTGTATTAGGCTTAAATAAGGAGCCTGATAAGCCGTTAGTAGGAAATTTCTGCGGCACTGGGATGCATGGCGGTGTAATGTACCTGCGGGGTCAGGTCCAGAGTCATCAACTAGGGCGAGAGGTCAAGGTTGTTCCCTTGGAGGAAGCCGATAGAGCAATATTAAAAAAGCATGTAGCAGCCTATGCCGGCCATTTTAAAGTGGATTATGAAGCAATCATGAGGGAGCCGTTTTTTAAGCTAATTCCCTTTAACAAAAGACCTTATGGCAATCTCTATGCAGCTTGGTAGTTTTAATAACTTTTAAGATAGAACAAATAAGACTAATGAAAGAACAGCTGACTAACAGCTGTTCTTTTGTGTAGAAGCCTAATTATTAATAAAGTTGATAGACTTTTATGGCAAAACAGTCACTAAAG
>JAWSUQ010000420.1:0-2312 GCA_033549265.1 Bacillota bacterium | reverse complement strand
AATCTGGGATTCTTCCTGGCATTACAAGGCAGGAGGTTATAGATATTTGCAGAACGGCAGAAATTCCATTAGTAGAAAAAAAATTGCTGCCTGAAGATTTATACAATGCGGATGAATGCTTTATTACCAATTCTTTGGCGGAAATATTACCTATTTGCTGGATTGAAGATAACCAAATTGGTCAAGGGATACCAGGGAATATGACTAAAGCAATTCATGAGAAATATATATTAATGGTTAACGAGATCATTGGTAATAATAAATAAGTAAAATAATTCTTTATTTATTAGATATTTTTGGTATAATAGTCTCTGGCTTGTCAAATATAGCCAAGATTTATCACAAATAATAAAAATAAGGAGGATTTAAATAATGAAAGGCTTATGGTTTACCGAATTACAATCACCAGGACTGAAAATTTCTTGCTTAGCAAAAAAAACTCTTCATCATGAGATTACGCCCTTTCAAGAACTAGCTATTATTGATACTGAAACTTTTGGTAGGATGATGCTATTAGATGGTGTTATTCAGACAAATATTAAGGATGAGTTTGTCTATCATGAAATGATTTCATTAGTAGCCCTTAACACTCATCCTAATCCAGAAAATGTACTTGTGGTCGGTGGTGGAGATGGCGGTACTATTAGAGAAATAGTTAAGCATCCAAAGGTAAAGAAGGCTACCCTAGTAGAAATTGATGGAGCTGTCGTAGAGGCTTCTAAAGAGTATCTGCCTGAAATTGCTGTAGGCTTAAGTGACCCTAAAGTTGAGGTTAGAATAGAAGATGGCATTAAGCATATTAATGAAACTAAAAACCATTACGATATCATCTTAGTAGACTCCACTGATCCAGTAGGACCAGCTGTTGGTTTATTTGCTAAGGATTTTTATCAGGGAATCCATGATGCTCTAAGGGAAGATGGGATTTTTGTAGCCCAAACGGAATCTCCTTTTCTTAACGAAGACCTAATTAAGAGAACAGGTAACGATATAGCCAGTATATTTCCTATTAAGAAGCTGTTTTTAGCTTATGTACCTACATATCCTAGCGGAATGTGGAGCTTTACTATGGGTTCTAAAAAGCATGACCCAGAAGCGGTAAATGAAAAAGAATTTCCTAACATAGATACAAGATACTATACACCAGCAATCCACAAGTCTGCCTTTGTTCTGCCTAAATTTGTGCAAGACCTGGTAGGTCAGGAGTAGTGGCATGAAAGAATTGCTGGAAAACAGCTTAGGATTTATTGGCGCAACCGACTCTTATGAAGATGCTAAGATAGCCATCGTTGGCTTTCCTATGGACTTTACAGTAAGCTTTCGGCCAGGAACAAGAATGGGCCCCAAGCAGATTAGGGCTGTATCGGAAGGGATAGAAGAGTACAGCTTCTATCAAGATAAGGATTTAGCAGATTACAGTTATGTGGATCTAGGGGATGTAAGCTTGCCTTTTGGAAATGTAACAGGGAGCTTAGAGCGGATAAAAAAAGTAATAAGTCAGATATTGGCTGACGGAAAACTGCCAATTTCTTTAGGTGGCGAGCATTTAGTAACTTACCCTGTATTAGAGTCATTTAAAGAAAAGTATGGTGAAATTGCAGTGATTCAATTTGATGCCCATGCTGATTTGCGGACTGACTACTTAGGGGAGCAACAGTCCCATGCTACAGTAATGAACAAGGCCTGTCAGCTTTTTGGCGGGGATAATGTATATCAATTAGGTATTCGATCTGGTACTAAGGAAGAGTTTGAATTTGCTCAAGAAAATACCAATTTATATTTTGAACAGGTCCTGGAGCCATTAAATGAAATTATTGAAAAGATCGGCAATAAGCCTGTATATATAACGGTTGATATTGATGTAGTGGATCCTGCCTTCGCGCCTGGCACAGGTACTCCAGAGGCAGGAGGCTGCACTTCTAGAGAGCTGTTGCATGCCATCATCAAGCTGCGTCAGTTAAATGTAGTAGGCTTTGATATAGTTGAGGTTTCACCAATGATGGATGTAGGGGATTGTACTTCTTTGCTGGCAGCCAAGCTCATGAGAGAAGCTATTTTAGCCTTTGGTAAAAAATAACTTGAGTAATACATTGAAAAAGTGTTTGACTCTTTTTTTGTAATGTGATATTATTAATTCGTTGCCGCAAAAACAGACTTTAACAAAAAGCCTTATTTGAAGCGGTAAAAAATGTTTTGACAAGTTGATGAAAATATTATATACTATCAATTGTCTAAATGATGGGCGATTAGCTCAGCTGGGAGAGCACCTGCCTTACAAGCAGGGGGTCGGCGGTTCGATCCCGTCATCGCCC
>JAWSUQ010000419.1:0-2330 GCA_033549265.1 Bacillota bacterium | reverse complement strand
GGATGCATATGAATATGCCTGGCAGCGATGATGCAGCCTTGACTAAGGGTGATAGAGCCCACCGGTCCAACTAAGGTAATCCCAGGGGTTCCCTCCAAATCCCCCGAATCCCGCACCGGTACAATCAGCCCTAGTCTCCTGGCATCGGAAGCAGAGATTTCCACTTGACTGTGAGTACGGGTGGGTCCAAGGACCCTGACCCTTTCAAAAACACCTGTTAGTCCTACAATTGTCACAGTCTCGGAACAGGCAAACTGACCTGGCTGGGAAAGATCACGAAAATTAGTGAGTTTAGCATCCTTGCCAAATAATATTTCCAGGTGCTCCTGGGATAAGTGCACATGACGGTTGGAAATTCCCACAGGAATTCTTCTTTCCCAACGCTGCTTTTCCCCCTCCGCTCCTTGGTCGGCGTTAAGGCGCTGGCATACTTCAGATGTAATTGCTTTAATTAGCTGGCTTAACTTTAGTTGATCTTCAGCCAACTGATTATCTCCCATTTTTTCTCACCTGCCTCATGGATACCTCATCGAACCTGTAATTGATCCAATACCTTTTTGACAACTGCTGCGATGTGCTCTGGAGTCACGTTTAGGGAGCCAGACTCTTTGCCTGTTCCTAAATCCACCTGCTCTAGCCCATAAGCTAGTCTTTTAATGTTTATTAGATGCAGTGGTGTTAAGTTGTCTGATAAGCTACTACCACCCCAGGTTCCACATCCTAGGGTCATGGACGGGGCCAAGCCAGTAGAAAAACCAATGGCTCCCAAGGCTGCCGGTGTATTGACTAAAATCCGAAAAACAGGCTTCTGAATAAATTCCCTGATAATTTTGTCGTCTTGACAGTGAATGGCAAAGGAATGACCAATGCCCCCCAGTTTCAGTAGCTCTATACTCAAGAGACAGCCATCATGCCAATCCTTTACTGTATAGAAGGCTAGTACTGTTGTCAGCTTTTCATAGGATAGTGGATAATCTGGCCCATAGCCCTCTAGGGGAGCGATTAATAGTTTAGTTCCTTCAGGGATACTGATGCCGGCCTTTTTAGCAAGGTAGCCCGGGCTTTTGCCAACCGAATCAGGGTTCATTGCTCCTCGAGGACCCATTACTACCCGAGTTACCTTATCTAGCTCAGCTTCCGACAGAAAATAGCAGCCCTGCTGCTTTAGCTCCTTGATAACCTGGTCCTTGATAGGTTCATCCACGATAATGGCCTGCTCAGAGGCACAGATAACACCATTGTCAAAGGTTTTGCTGATGATTATATCCTTAACAGCCTGGGTAATATCGGCAGTCCGTTCAATAAAAACAGGCACATTACCAGGCCCTACCCCTAAGGCAGGTTTACCCGCCTGATAGGCCGATTTCACCATGGCAGATCCACCAGTGGCCACGATAACTGAAATTGCCTCATGATGCATTAGCTCCTGGACAGCTGCCATACTGATCTTGCTCATACAGGTCACTAGTCCTTCTGGTGCCCCTTCCTTTTGCAGTGCCTGCTGAATCACTTGGGCTGCAGCATTGCTGCATTTTATGGCACTAGGATGGGGAGAAAAAACGATGGCATTGCCTGCCTTTAAGGCACATAAAGTATTGTGAATTAATGTTGACGTAGGGTTAGTACTAGGGATAATGCCCAGGATGACACCTACTGGAACAGCCACTTCCACCACCTTGCGGCTCAAATCTTCATTGATAATGCCTGTTGTTTTCATATCCTTAATAAACTCATAGACATTTTTTGCGGCAAATCTATTTTTCAGTACTTTATGCTCAAAGACACCATACCTGGTCTCATCCACCGCCATTTTAGCCAGCCACTCGGCGTTCGCCAGCACAGTTTCGGTCACACATGCTAAAATCCGATTTATTTCTTGCTCAGAATACATGGACCAGATCTGCTGTGCTTCTTTAGCACCCCTGGCAAGGTCTCGGGCTTCTTGTATTATCGTTAAATCATAATCTACTGCCACCAAAGCTCCTCCTTTCTTTCACATTTTCTCCTAACTTATTGCTAAAGTCGGATAAGCTACGTTATTTAGTTTTCGCCACTAGTTTCGTCATCAGCTGTATCATTCGTGCTGTTACCTTGAGCGATAGTTATGGCGTTAATCAATGTCTCTTTATTGGCCTTGGATATTTGTCTGCCCTGAATGCTAAGTCCTGGAACCTGTCGAGCAAGCCTGCGTAGTTCCACAACCGACAGGGAGTTTAAGTAGGTGTCATCAAGTTTTGTCATCCCTTCCTTAAATTCCATTGGGACATCTTCCTTGTGGGCTTGATATTCTGTTTCAGCCTCTTCATTGATGTTTTCTGATGTTTTAACCG
>JAWSUQ010000418.1:0-2331 GCA_033549265.1 Bacillota bacterium | reverse complement strand
GTACATGAGAGGAGTGAAGTGAAGTGTACTGTGAAATGTCAAATAAGAGAGAATTAGAGGGACAGATTAGAATACCTTCCGGTTGTGCCATTAGCGGCATTATGAACCGTAAAGGGCAACGCTTTTCAGGGGAAGACATTATCAAATCCATAGCTCTAATGCATGATCGATCAAATGGCCTTGGTGGTGGATTTGCTGCCTATGGCATTTACCCTGACTATGCTGACTTTTACGCCTTACATTTATTTTTTGAAAGCCAGGACTGTCGAATTAAAGCTGAGGAATTTCTTTTTGCTCATTTTGATATAGAGACCTCAGAAAATATACCTACCCGAAAAGTCCCTGGAATTGGGCCAGCACCAATTATTTGGAGATATTTTGCTAGACCGAATCAAGAAAAGCTAAACAAATCTGGTTTGAATGAAGCAGAGTATGCTATGCGCTGCGTTATGCGCATAAACGCAGAAATTACCGGTGCTTTTATAGCCTCATCGGGAAAAAACATGGGAGCTTTTAAAGCGGTAGGCTATCCTGAGGATGTAGGAGCTTTTTATCGATTGGAGGAATACAGCGGTTATTTGTGGACGGCTCACGGCAGGTTTCCTACTAATACCCCTGGCTGGTGGGGAGGGGCTCATCCATTTACGCTACTGGATTGGTCTATTGTCCATAACGGAGAAATATCATCCTATGGCGCCAATCGCCGCTATTTAGAGATGTTTGGCTACGTCTGTGCTTTACAAACAGACACTGAAGCTATCACATATACCTTTGATTACCTGCTTAGAAGACAAGGCTTGCCTTTAGATGTAGCAGTAGAAGTAGTAGCGGCACCATTTTGGAGCGATATTAAGTTGATGGACGAAAATAAACAAAAGAGATTAAAAGCAATTAGGGGAATGTACAGCAGTTTATTAATTAACGGACCATTTTCAATTATTTTAGGCTCCCAAAATGGAATGATGGCTCTAAACGATAGAATGAAGCTTAGATCCTTGGTAGCAGCTGAAAATGGAGACTATTTATATGTGGCCAGTGAGGAGTCAGCAATTAGAGAAATATGCCCTAATCCAGAAAGAGTATGGTCGCCTCGCGGTGGTGAGCCAGTGATTGGATTGCTAGAAGGAGTGGAGAAGCTATGAGTTTAACGATAAATACCCCGGAGTTTTTAATAGAGCGGAATAACGATAAGTGCATTAATTGTCAGGTTTGTGTCCGTCAATGCGCTAACAGTGCCCACTATTATGATGAAGAGGACCAAAAGGTCTACTCAACTGACATTCATTGCGTAAATTGTCACCGTTGTGTATGCCTATGTCCTACCCATGCCTTAACGATTAAACGATTTCCCTTGGAGTTTAGAGAAAATAGCAATTGGACTCCTGCAGCCTTAAAGGGAATTTATAAGCAAGCGGAAACTGGAGGAATTCTGCTGACAGGAATGGGCAATGACAAGCCATATCCCATCTACTGGGATAAGATGCTGTTAAATGCCAGTCAGGTCACTAATCCATCTATTGACCCACTGCGGGAGCCAATGGAGCTTAAAACCTATATTGGCAGGAAGCCAGAGCAGCTGGAGTTTGATAGGGAAGGCAATATCGTTAATATGCCAAGTCAATTAGAAATAGATCTTCCTGTGATGTTTTCTGCCATGTCCTTTGGCTCAATCAGTTTAAATACAATTAAGTCTTTAGCTAAGGCAGCACAGCAGGAAGGCACCTTCTATAATACCGGTGAGGGAGGTCTCCATAAGGACTTATATCAATACGGGAGCAACACCATAGTCCAGGTGGCCTCAGGGAGATTTGGTGTTCATCCCGACTATTTAAATGCCAGCGCTGCCATAGAGATTAAGATTGGTCAAGGGGCAAAGCCCGGCATTGGTGGTCACCTTCCTGGAGAAAAAGTGGGGGTACAGGTTTCCCAAACAAGGATGATTCCCGAAGGCTCTGATGCAATTTCACCGGCACCACACCATGACATTTATTCCATTGAAGACCTTAGGCAGCTAATATACTCACTAAAAGAGGCAACCCGCTATGAAAAGCCTATACTTGTTAAGATAGCAGCAGTTCACAATGTGGCAGCCATAGCTTCAGGAATTGCCAGAGCTGGGGCTGATGCCATAGTAATTGATGGCTTTAGAGGTGGGACAGGGGCTGCGCCGCTGCGAACTAGAGATAGTGTAGGGATTCCAATAGAATTGGCACTTGCTGCAGTGGATGATCGGTTGCGGGCTGAATCAATCCGAGGGCAGGTATCAATTATAGTAGCTGGAAGCGTAAGAAATTCCAGTGATGTTGTTAAAGCTATTGCCTTAGGGGCAGA
>JAWSUQ010000417.1:0-2355 GCA_033549265.1 Bacillota bacterium | reverse complement strand
TAAAAATCTTTTCTAAAATTAACATCCTAGATACAGCCTTCCGCTCCCTTTTACTGCTTGTTTTCCTATAGAACCTTTCTTTTTTTAAGGCATAATATAAGCTCAGGTAGGGAGGTGATTTAGGCACATAGCGTTAAGTTTCTATTAGGTTCATCAATTTATTTCTTACAATATCAGGAGGTGCAACAGCAAGTGGGTAAAACTGAAACAGAATTGAATAAAAAGAAAAACAGCATTAATTTGTCACAGCTTTGGAAAAAAGAAGACTGGTGGACAGTTTGGCTGGGAGCTATATTAATAATTGCTTCGATAGTAGGCATTATTTCAAAGCCTACATTGCCAAAAAAATGGGGTATGAGTGGTGCTGAATCTATTTTAGCTTCGATGCCATCAGATATTATTACTGGAATACTGGCAACAGGTCTAGTCACATTAGTAGTTTTTGCAATTGCAGTATTTTTTGTAAATAGAAAAGATTTTTCCAAATTTCTCTTGGCATTTCCACTGTTATTTATATTAGCAATCCTGGCTAAAGTTCTAGGAAATTATTCTCCTTGGAATCATTATGGCTTCAACGATGTTATCTGGGCCTTAGTGATTGGCTTAGTTATTAGCAACACGATTAAAACTCCTGGATTTATCAAAGGGGCCGTTAGGACAGAGCTTTATATCAAGACCGGACTAGTGTTACTAGGTGCTTCTATTCTATTCAATAAAATGCTGGCGTTAGGTACTTTAGGCTTAGGAGTAGCATGGTTAGTTACTCCAATAGTAATTATTTTCATGTTTTGGTACTCCCAAAGAGTGCTAAAGATGCAAGAAAACAAAGGCTTAGCTATTACTATAGCTTCTGCTACCTCAGTCTGTGGTGTCTCAGCTGCTATTGCTGCCGGTACAGCAGCTAAAGCAAAAAAGGAAGAGATAAGCTTAGCCATATCAATCACATTAATCTTTACCGTAATTATGATGGTAGGGATGCCTGCCTTGGTGAAATTATTAGGAATGGACCCAATTGTTGGAGGTGCTTGGTTAGGTGGCACTATCGATGCCACAGGAGCAGTTGTTGCAGCAGGCGCAATGCTGGGGGAGGATGCTATGCAGGTAGCCTCAGTAATAAAAATGGTGCAAAATATCTTAATTGGTGTGGTGGCCTTTGGTATAGCCGTCTTTTGGGTGACCTTCTACGAAAAAAAGTCTACAGACCAAGCACATATTGGACTAAAAGAAATATGGGTAAGAATGCCAAAGTTTATTCTAGGCTTTATCGGAGCTTCCATTATTTTCTCGTTTTTGATCTCAGATGCCATTGTAGATAGCTCCCTTAGTGCAATTAACGGCTATCGCGGCTTTTTCTTCACCTTAGCTTTTGTCAGCATTGGTCTTGAGTCAAATTTTAAAGAGATGGCTAGCATGGTCAAAGGTGGTAAGCCCCTAAATCTATATATAGTTGGTCAAACATTTAATCTGGTGCTAACATTTATTGCAGCCTATATCTTCTTTAGCGGTAATTTTTTCACACTTCCTTTCTAATATTTTTTCTTATACCAGCTCAGATTCTCAAATTTAAACTCAATATCCCCTGGTACAGCACCAGGGGATATTGAGTAAACATAGGAGGCAAAAGTGATGGGATTTGTGACTTTATTAAAAAAAGCTATTCTGATATTTGTATTACTGACAGTTATCTATATTATCTCCTTTGATAAAGGTGATTTCAGCAATAAGCCAGCTGGTGCAGGTCAAATATGGTGGGCTGATGTACCTACAGTAATGGAAGCATATGAAAAAATTAAAGTTCGCTAGTCTTCCATAGTTGACAAATCACCTGCAGGCAAGCCTAAGTCCCAGGCTTTTAATACTCTCCGCATTATCTTTCCGCTTCTAGTTTTAGGTAAATTATGTCTAATTTCTATTTCTTTTGGATAGCAGTGAAAGGCCAGGTTTTGCTTCACATAGGCTCTAATCTGCTCCAATAGCTCTTCACTAGGTTCATAGCCATCTCTTAGAGTAATAAAGGCTTTAACTATTTCTCCCCGTTCCCGATCAGGCTTGCCAATGACTCCAGCCTCTGCTACTGCAGGATGCTCTACCAGGGCACTCTCCACCTCAAAAGGACCTACTCGGTGACCTGAGGTATTAATTACGTCATCCGCCCTTCCCACAAACCAAAAATATCCATCTTCATCTTGATAAGCTGTGTCCCCGCTGGCATACCAGCCAGGAATATTAAAGTATTCATTATATTTGTCCTGGTCCTGCCAAATTGACCGCATCATTGAAGGCCATCCTGGCTTTAATGCTAGAAAGCCCACTTCTTGCTGAGGCAGTTCTTCCCCTTTTTCATTGACAATGGCT
>JAWSUQ010000416.1:0-2356 GCA_033549265.1 Bacillota bacterium | reverse complement strand
AAATCTTCATTTCTTTCACTTATATATTTGTATGAATCATAAACACCTTGATTATAGGCATGAGGTGCCAATTTCTCCATGAAAAAATCAAGAATAAAACTAGCTGCCAGATCCCCTAAGTCTTCATCTCTTTCTTTTAAAAAGTAGGCTTTTATGGCCAATATCATATCTTCTCTTACTTCCTTATTTAACTCTATTCTATTAGACAATCATTCTTCCTCCAATCAATAATTGGTAATACATTTTATCCGTTGAGTAGAAACTTTTGTTACTTCTAAATTTCAATATTTTAAAAAGCAAATTCCAGCCATTCTTTTACTTAGATCCCAAAGTTTTTTTGAAGCTGCTTTGTCGTACGACAGTTTCGAAGACGATATCGATTTTTTACGATAAAAATATTTACCAGTTACGTCTTCTATTTCTTTAGCAGTTGCAAGATATATTGCCGTTTCTGCTCCCTGTTCTGAAGTCTGGAAAAATGGTCTTAAAATTCGAGTAATAAATGTGCCGAAACCAGTATCTCTGTTAATCCCCATGTTAGTAGCAACTGCACCGGGGTGTAGACAGTTTGCAGTAACACCCGTTCCTTTCAGTCTTTCTGCCAGTTCATATGTAAATAAAATATTAGCCAGCTTGGATTGTGCATAGGCACGCCAAAATGTATAGTTCTTCTCAAGATTGACATCTTCAAAAAATATCTTGCCGATTTTATGGGCACCTGATGCAACATTGATAATTCTTGCAGGAGCACCTGCTATAAGAAGGTCAATAAGTTCATTAGTAAGTAGAAAGTGTCACAAGTGATTAACCCCAAACTGAAGTTCATATCCATCAACTGTCTGATGATATCCAGGCAGAGTAACACCTGCGTTATTAATAAGTACATTAAGTCGTTGGTACTTTTTCTTAAATTCTAGACAAAAATCCCGTATACTTTTAAGAGATCCTAAATCACATAGCATTAGTTCGACAGAATTATTTCCACTTAAAGCTCGGACCTCTTGAAGAGCTTTTTCTCCCCGCTCCTTGCTTCGGCAAAGCATTACTATAATTGCTCCTGTCTTAGCAAGCTCAATGGAAGTCGCCTTCCCCATCCCTGAATTTGCACCTGTGATAACAACAATACTATTCTTATCCATATTACCTACTGTAACTTTACCTGTAATTCTGGATTCATTCTTCCCCATTTTAGAGCTCCCCTTTTCTTTCTAACAAAAATACCCCGAAATACGAATTTCCTTATTATTACTTACAAGATGAAAATTACTTAGTACTAGGTCCTGGTGTACACGACACCTCTGAGCCTTGCAGGTAGCCGCTCATGGCCGGGACCCTCCGTGTGGGCTAATGAGGTTACTTTACCGCCCTTGCGGGATTTTCCTTGGAAATAAAGGAGTGGGCGATTATACTTGCGTTGTACCATATCTCTACTAAATCTTCAGTATCGGGATGCTCAAATTTCCTAATTATCATATCTACTCTCCTAATGAGACCCATTAAACCCTAATGCATGCCATCTCAGTTAACGTCCTAGTGTTCCTGACGCCCTTGAGCCTTACAGGTAAAGAGAATTGTTGTTAAAGCTAAAATATATTGTGAGAGTGTCACATTTTGCCTTGAAATACGCTATTAGTATCCTTGCAAAGATATTGAATTGCTGTTCGCCCTGTGGCAGCGGCAACTGGCAGACCACCTGGCGGTTGCAATCGCTGCCCTGCAAAGTAGAGGCTTGCAATGTTTTCTGAAGTGCTTGGATAGGAGATTGGCTTATAGCCTTTTCCTGTAACTGTCATCCATGAACCTTTGTAAGTACCGCAGTAGCGTTCATAAGTAAGAGGTGTTGCTACATCCCAAACAACAACTTTATCTTTGATTTGGGGAAGTTTATTTAATAACCTTTCGATTATTGCCTCTGCAAGATGCTGCTTTTCTTGATTATAAGTACCTTTTATACTAACATTTTTCCAATAGTCGTAGGTTTCTCCCATCAAAGAGATAGTAACTGAGGTACAACCCTTTGGTGCATAACCCTTAAATGTTGCGTAGTTATTTAAACCAATAGTATATATTTCATTGCCTGCATGTGAAATAGGAATATCAAATGTAATGAGCATACTTTCAGGCAAATCGGTTAAATCCGCTTCAATACCTAAACAGACAAAGGTGTTCATAGCTAGTCGAGTGTTTGTACGCATTTTTTTCATCCAAGGTTCGCGTAGTGGTTGGTCAAACAAGTTGTCCATAGCACTTAAGGTATCTACAGTTACTACCACAGCATCAGCTGGTATTTCCTCATTATTTATTACAACTGTAAACTCCCTGATATGTGTTATGGATGACCCGCGCTGAAGCTTCC